>NZ_JANMET010000282.1:0-11978 GCF_031377265.1 Tabrizicola sp.
CCCCCGAGGATATTTCTGAAGGGGAAATTGGGGCGGGTTCGCCGTGGCGGCGGTCAGCCGGGGAGGGTGGTCAGGGTTGGACTTGGGCGCCATACTCCGCTAAGTTTGTGGTAAAACAGGAATAGGGGCGGCGAGCATGACTATCGGGTTGCTGACGCGGCGCAGCGTAACGCTGGGGCTGACGGCTTTGCTGGCGGGGTGTGTGCAAAGCGGCGGCGCGCCGTCGGGTGGCGGGTTTCGCGCGCCTGACCCCGCGCCCAGGCCAGTGCCGAACGCCGGGTGGGACGCCTGGGTCGAGGGATTCAAGGGCCGCGCGGCGGGGCGGGGGATAACTTCGGGCACGCTGGATGCAGCGTTCCGTGGGGCGGGGTTCCTGCCCGAAGTGATCGAGAAGGATCGCAATCAGACGGAATTCAAGCGGTCGCTGGAGGATTATCTGGCCATCGCAGCCTCGGCGGAGCGGGTGTCGCTGGGGCAGGCGAAACTGCGGGAATATGGCGGGACGCTGGCGGCGATTGAAGGTCGGTACGGTGTAGAGGCGCATGTTGTTGCGGCGGTCTGGGGGCTGGAAAGCTTTTTCGGCACGCGGCGGGGCAATGTGCCGGTGGTCAGCGCGCTGTCGACGCTGGCCTATGAGGGGCGGCGCGGGGAGTTCTTTGAGGGGCAACTGGTTGCGGCGCTGCGCATTCTGCAGAACGGCGATATCGGCGCGGCTGGCATGACCGGCAGTTGGGCGGGGGCGATGGGGCATACCCAGTTCATCCCGACATCTTATCTGGAGTTTGCCGTTGATTTCACCGGCGACGGGCGGCGCGATATCTGGGGTGAGGATCCGTCGGATGCGCTGGCCTCGACGGCGGCTTACCTGAGCCGGTCGGGCTGGACGCGCGGCTTGCCCTGGGGCGGCGAGGTGAACCTGCCGGCGGGGTTCAACACCGGGCTTTTGGGGCGTGGCAAGGGCAAATCGGCGGCGGAATGGAGCGCGCTGGGCGTGACGGCAGCGGGCGGCGGGCCGGTGCCCGGCGGCGGGTCGATCATTTCGGGCGGGTCGAACATTTTAGGCGGCGGGCCTGCATTCCTGTTGACGCAGAATTTCAACGTGATCCTGCGCTATAACAATGCCGAGAATTATGCGATTGGCGTGGGGCACCTGTCTGACCGGCTGCTGGGGCGCGGCGCGATCCGGGCCAGTTTCGGGCCGGATGCGGCGGGAATGACGATTGCCGATCGGCAGGAATTGCAACGGCTGCTGACGGCGGCCGGGTTTGACACCGGTGGGTCGGACGGGGTGATCGGGGCCAAGACCAAGGCCGCGATCAGCGGCTATCAGGCAAGTGCCGGGCTGGCAGTGACGGGCGAGCCATCGCTGGAACTGCTGCGCCGGTTGCGGTGAGTCAGGCTGGCATCCCGGTCGCCGATGAGCAGGTCGGAGCCTCCGGCGGGGATATTTGGGGACAGATGAAATGGTGCGGCGTCGCAGGACCTTGAAGGGGGCGGGGGTGGGGCCTAGTGTCCGGCGCGATGGATAGGGGCGGATGATGGCGGGCAAGCGCAGCATTTTCGAAGAGGTCGGTGCCGGGCAAACGGTGCCAGTGGCGCCGGTTGGCGGTGGTATTGATGCGCGACCCAAGGGCGCGCGGGCGGGCATCCGGCTGTGGTTGGTGGCGCTGTTCCTGCTGGTCTGTGCGATGATCGTGGTGGGCGGGCTGACGCGGCTGACCGATAGCGGGCTGTCGATCACCGAATGGAAGCCGGTGACGGGCGCGCTGCCGCCGATGAGTGAGGCGGCCTGGGCGGCGGAGTTTGCCAAGTATCAGGCGATCCCGGAATATCAGTTGCAGAACAAGGGGATGAGCCTTGACGCCTTCAAGACCATCTACTGGTGGGAATGGGGGCACCGGCAGTTGGGCCGGGTGATCGGGGCGGTCTGGGCCTTGGGCTTTCTGGGGTTTGCTGTCACGCGGCAGATCCCGTCGGGGTGGACGGGGCGGTTGCTGCTGATCGGGGCCTTGGGCGGGGCGCAGGGGGCGATTGGCTGGTGGATGGTATCCTCGGGCTTGTCGGGGGCGCGGGTGGATGTGGCAAGTTATCGGCTGGCCACGCATCTGGGGCTGGCCTTCGTGATCCTGGGGTTCATCGCGTGGTACGTGTTCCTGCTAGGGCGCAGCGAGGCGGAGTTGATGACGGCGCGGCGGGCGCGGGAGGGCAAGTTGTTCGGGCTGTCCACCGGGTTGATGCATTTCGCGTTTCTGCAGATATTGCTGGGCGCGCTGGTGGCGGGGATTGACGCCGGGCGGGCGTTTCCGACCTGGCCCCTGATGAATGGGCAGTTCTTTCCGGCGGATGCGTTTTATGTGCCGGATGGGGCGGGGGGAAGTCTGCCGGTCTGGCATGCGTTCTTTGAAAACCCCGGGCTGGTGCAGTTCATTCACCGGATGTCGGGGTATCTGTTGTTCGCGTTTGGCGTGGTGGTCTGGCTGCGGGGGCGGCGGTCGGCCTACCGCGCCACGCAAGGGGCGTTCAATGCGGTGATGGTGATGATGCTGGCGCAGGTTGTCTTGGGTATCGCGGCGGCGCTGACGGCGGCGCATGTGCATGTGGCGATCACCCATCAGGTGGGGGCGGTGATCCTGTGGGTGTTGATCATCCGGGCGCGGCATCTGGCACAATACCCGGTCGCGGGATCGATCCGAAAGGGAACGGCATGAGCGCGTATGATGACTTGATGGCTTATCAGCGCCAGACCGAGGCTTTGGGCCAGGTGGCGGGGCGGCTTGGCTGGGATCAGGAGACGGTGATGCCTTCGGGCGCGGCCAGTCAGCGGGCCGAGGAGATGGCGGCGCTGGAGGGTGTGCTGCATGCGCGGCGCACCGATGCGCGGGTCGGCGATTGGCTTGCGGCGGCGGTGGCCCCGGACGCGGTGGCGGCGGCGCAGCTGCGCCAGATCGGGCGGATGTACCGCCGGACGGTCAAGGTGCCGGCACGGCTGGCCGAAGAGCTGGCGGGGCTGACGTCACTGGCGCAGGGCGTCTGGGCGGGAGCCCGTGCGGCCGAGGACGTGGCGGGGTTTCTGCCGACGCTGGAGCGCGTGGTGGGGCTGAAGCGCGAGGAGGCGGCGGCACTGGCGGAAGGCGGCGATCTGTATGACGCGCTGGTGGATGATTATGAGCCGGGGATGACCGGGGCGGGGATCGCGGCGATGTTCGCGGCGATGCGGCCACGGTTGGTTGCGCTGCGCGCGGCGGTGCTGGGGGCGAAGGCGCCAGCGGCGCTGGAGGGGGTGTTTGCGGGCGAGGCGCAACTGGCGCTGACGCGTGAGCTGGCGGATGCGTTTGGCTATGACTGGACGCGGGGGCGGCTGGACAAGGCGGTGCATCCGTTCAGTTCGGGGTCCGGCCATGATGTGCGGATCACCACGCGGGTGTCGGAAAGCGATCCGTTCAACTGCTTTTACTCGACGATCCACGAGGTCGGACATGCGGCGTATGAGCAGGGGATTGATCCGGCTTATGCGCTGACGCCGATCGGGCAGGGGGCGTCGATGGGGGTGCATGAAAGCCAGAGCCGCAGTTACGAGAACCAGCTGGGGCGGAGCCGGGGCTTTACCGGCTGGCTGTTCGGGCGGATGCAGGCGCATTTCGGCGACATCGGGATTGCCGATGCGGAAGGGTTTTACCGGGCGGTGAACCGGGTGCATTCGGGGTTCATCCGCACCGAGGCTGACGAGGTGCAGTACAACCTGCATGTAATGATGCGGTTCGATCTGGAGCGCGCGCTGATCCGGGGCGAGGTGCAGGTCGCCGATCTGGAGGCTGCGTGGAACGACCGGTTCAAGGCGGATTTCGGCGTGGCGGTGGACAAGCCGTCGAACGGGATGCTGCAGGACGTGCACTGGTCTTGCGGATTGTTTGGCTATTTTCCGACCTACACGCTGGGCAATGTCTATGCGGGCTGCCTGAACCAGGCGATGCGCAAGGCGCTGCCTGATCTGGACGGGCAGATGGCCAAGGGCGATGTCAGTGCCGCGACGGGTTGGTTGCGCGACAATCTGCAACGGCACGGGTCGCTGATGACCCCGCGCGAGACGGTGGCGAAGGCTTGCGGGTTTGATCCGAACGAAGCGCCGCTGCTGGATTACCTTGAGGCGAAATTCGGGGATATCTACGGGTTGTGAGTGGCACGGACAGCCTTGCCGTCTGGCTATTGGCCATTGGTCAAACGCTGATTTACGCCGGCTGCTACTATTCCTTTCCGGCGCTGCTGCCGGATCTGGAGGCGACGACCGGGTGGACCAAATCCGAACTGGCGCTGGGCCCGACGCTGGCGTTTCTGATCATGGCGGCGCTGACCACATTCACCGGGCGGCTGGTGGACCGGGGTCTTGGCGGTGAGATGCTGATCTGGCTGCCGGGGCTGGCGGCGCTGGGCGTCGCCGGGCTGGGGCTGGTTGATACGCTGGCCGGATGGATTGTTGCCTGGGCGCTGATCGGGGTGGCGCAGGCGGGCATGCTGTATGAGACATGCTTTGCCTTTCTGACCCGACGGCTGGGGCATGAGGCGCGGGGTGCGATCACGCGGGTGACGCTGGTTGCGGGGTTTGCCGGAACCTTGGCCTTTCCCTTGGGCCATTGGCTGGGGCAGGTGATTGGCGGGCAGGGCGCGATGCTGGCCTTTGCCGCGCTGATGCTGCTGACGATCCCGTTAAACGCGGTGGCGGTGCGGCGGTTGCGCCGACGGGAAAGGCCAGAGTTCGCGGTGCCGCCCACACCGGCCGGAACCCTGCAGGCGGCGCTGCGCAAGCCCGCATTCTGGGTGATCGCTGCGGCATTCGGGGCGATCTGGCTGAACCACGGGATTTTGGTGACTTATGTGCTGGTGCTGTTTGCCGACCGGGGGGCCGGGGCGGGGATGGCGGCGCTGGCGGCGGCGTCTATTGGCCCGGCACAGGTGGCGGGGCGGCTGATCCTGCTGATGGCGGGGGCGCGTGTCAGCACGTCGCAGGCGGTGCGGGCCGCAGTTGGCGGGATTGTGGCGGCGAGCGTGGTGCTATGGCTGGCCGGGGCGGCCCCGGTGCTGATCTTTGGCTTTGCGCTGGCGCAGGGTGCGGGGGCGGGGCTGATGTCGATCTTGCGGCCGGTGCTGATTGCCGAGGTTCTGGGGCGCAGTGGCTTTGGGGTGATTTCCGGCGCGGTTGCGGTATCACCGATCCTTGCGTCAGCGGCGGCGCCATCGGTGGGGGCCGCGCTGTTGGCGATTGGCGGGCCGCAGATGGTTTATGCGGCCTGCCTTATGCTTGCGGGTATCGGGCTGGCGCTGGTGATCGCACTTCTGGCCCGACAGGGTCAGTTCAGCGGCTGATAGCTGAACGCCTTGTCGGAATTGCCGCCACCAAGGTTGAAGCGCACGCCAAGATCGAAAAGCGAGCCGTTCAGGGTGGGTGATCCGGCACCAAAGTCATTGGCGTGGCGGCTGATGTCGGCGTAAAGTTCGGCGCCGTTGTTCATCTGGTAGCCCGCGCCGACGCTGAGAACGCGGTAGTAGCCAGCATCGCCATAGTCGCTGTAGTGCAGGCCTGCGCGGGCCGAAAGGCCACCGGCGATGGTGAAAGCACCCTTCACCTCCAAGAGCGAGAAGGAATCGCCATTGTTGAAGTTGTCCCCGACGCGGCCTTCGACGCGCAGCGGGCCATTCATATACAGCGCTTCGGCGGCATAGAGGTAGATGCCGTCAAATCTGTTGTCGGAGGCAACCAGCGCGCCAAGGCGCAGGCTGTCGGACACATCGGTGGTCAGATGCAGCGCCAAACCGCGGTAATGCTGAAAATCGAGGTCGTCAGAGCTGTCGATTTCCTTGCCGATGACAAGACCGGCTTGCACGCCGACGCGGCCGAACATCCAGCTGGCATCCAGCGTGCCTTCGATGCTGTCAAGCTCGAACCCCGCGCCGTCATCATATTTCTGGTACTGCAGATCGACGATGGTGCCTTCGTAGGCTTGTGCGGCGGCCATGCCGGGAAGAAGCGCCAGTACGGCGGCGAGAAGTCTGCTCATGGTATGCCTCGTTCGTTTTTTGGTGTTGATGGCAGCAAGTTGGTGCTGCCAGCCGTAACGCATTACGTCTGATCTGCCCAGTCCGGCTTTCGCTTTTCAAGAAAAGCGCTGATGCCTTCGTAGGTGTCACGCCACAACATGTTGTCGCGCATTACCTGGGCGGTCAAGGCGTAGGCTTCGGCGAGGGGCAGGTTGAGCTGATCATAGAAGGCGCGTTTGCCGATCTTGACGGCGGCGGTCAGCTTTGCGGCAAGGGTGCGGGCAAGGGCGAGGGTGTCTTCGGTCAGGGTTTCCGGTGGGCTGACGCGGTTCACCAGGCCGACTTCGCGGGCGCGGGCGGCGGTCAGAAATTCGCCGGTGGTCAGCATTTCGAAGGCGACGCCGGCGGGGACCTTGCGGCTGAGGGCGACCATCGGGGTGGAACAGAACAGCCCGATGTTGACGCCGTTGACACCAAAACGGGCGCTGTCGGCGGCGGTTACAAGATCGCAGGCGGCGGCAAGCTGGCAGCCGGCGGCGGTGGCGATGCCGTGGACCTGCGCGATGACCGGCTGGGGCAGGGCGGGGATCATCTGCATCAACGCGGCACAGCGGGCGAACAGATCGGCGAAACAGGCGGCGCCTTTGTCGGGGGCGGCGCGGGCGGCCTGCATCTCCTTCAGGTCGTGCCCGGCGCAGAAGGCGCGACCGGCCCCTTGCAGGATAATGACGCGGATGGTGGGGTCGGTTGAAAGGCGGGTGAACTCGGCGCTGAGGGCGGCGAGCATGGCGTCAGACAGGGCGTTCAGGCTGGCTGGCGCGTTCAGGGTGAGGGTGGCGATGTGATCGGCATCGTGGCGCAGAAGGATTGGTTCGGCCATGGCGTTCCCTTCGGTTTTGCGCCAGCTTAGGCGGGGACGGCGGCGGAGGGAAGCAGTGAGCATAGCGATGACGGCGGTGGAGTTGCAGGGGTTTCTGGCGCGGGAATTCGGGCAGGTGGTAAATGATTTCGCCGTGGAGCGGGCCGAGGTCGACGGCGTGACCCTGCGCCTGCGGGTGGCCGAGCGGCATCTGCGGCCGGGGGGTACGGTGTCGGGGCCGTCGATGTTCGCGCTGGTCGATGTGGCGATGTATCTGGCGATCCTGTGCCGGATCGGGCCAAAGGCGCTGACGGTGACCACCAATTGCGGCATCGATTTCATGCGCAAGCCAGCGGCGGGGCAGGATCTGCTGGCAGAAGCGCGGATATTGAAGCTGGGGCGCGTGCTGGTGGTGGGCGATGTGCTGGTGTTCAGCGAAGGACTGCCGGACCCGGTGGCGCGGGCGGGGCTGACGTATTCGATCCCGCCAGAGCGTTGACGCAGGGTCGAGGCGGGTGCAGTCTGCGGGTGCGGGCGGTTCAGGGGAGATGCATGATGCGCTGGATGATGGCATTGGTGTTGACGGCGGGTGTGGCGCAGGCCGAGATGACCGAGCAGCGCGTGACGATCGCGTCGCAGGGCAAGACGATGGTGGGGACGCTGGCGCTGCCCGACGGGGACCCAGCACCTGTGGTGCTGTTGTTCCACGGCTTCACCGGCACGCGGGACGAATTGCCGATACCGGGCACCGAGGACGGCGTGTTCTCACGCACAGCGCGGGCGCTGGCTGAGGCCGGATATGCCAGCCTGCGGGTGGATTTCATCGGGTCGGGTGAAAGCGAGGGCGAGTTCGCTGACACGACCTTTGAGGGACAGGTTGCAGACGGGTTGGCGGCATTGGCCTTTGCGCAAGCCGACGCGCGGGTGCAGGGCGACGCACTGCGTATCATTGGCTGGAGCCAGGGCGGGCTGGTGGCCACAGCGGTGGCAGGGCGCAGTGACGCCCCGAAGGCGGTGGCGCTGTGGGCGGCGGTGGCCGATCCTGAGGCGACATTCGCGGGGTTGCTGGGGCCGAAGGCGATGGCTGACGGGATGACCACCGGGGACCAGCCGCTGAAGATCATGCTGCCGTGGGGGGCCGAGATCGGGCTGAAGCAGGGTTTCTTTGACCAGCTTGCCACCTTCAAACCGGCGGAAGAGATTGCGTCCTATGCCGGGCCGCTGTTCGTGGCACAGGGGTCACTGGACACGACGGTGCTGCCGGTGGCGCAAGAGGTGCTGCTGACCGCGCATCAGGGCGAAGAGGAGGCCTTCACCCGGGAGATGGACCATGTGTTCAACGTCTTCACCTCGCCCGAGACGCTGGACGAGATGATTGCCGCGACGATTGCATTCTTTGAGGCGCACTGAACGGGTGCGCGGGTCGCGTCAGGCCTGTGCCGAAGACTTCAGGCCTTGGCTTTCAGGAAACGACCTTCCATCGATGCACCGCTTTCGATGACGATGGTCAGGGTCGTGACATCGGCCTTGACCATAGCGCTGGACCGCAGGGTGAACGAGTCGCTGGAGACCTTGCCGTCAAGGCGGCCTTTGACTTCGACCGTTTCGGCCTTGACCGAGCCGGTGACGCGCCCTTCTTGGCCGATGATCAGGCCGTGAGCGGTGATGTTGCCATCAATCTCGCCCAGAACCTCGACCGAGCCGGTGGAGGTGATCTCGCCGGTTATGCGCAAATCGGCCCCGAGAACCGAGCGTGCGGTGTTCGACCCGGCACCGGCGGGACGCGAGGGCGGGATCGGTGCGGCGGTGGGGTCGGCGGTCTTGGAAAACATCGCGTCCATCCTTGAGTGTTTGGGGCTGATAAGGCGGGATCAACGCGTGCCGGTCAAGGGCCGCTGTGGATTGGTAGCGGGTTTCCCGCCGATGTGATGTCGCTGACGGGCCTGACAAGGCGTTGTGCCGGTGGTGAAGTGGGGCAATGAATCGGTTGGCAGAGGGTCGTGTAATGGCAGGAACAGGGACGAATGATGGGTTCTTTACCCCGGTATCCGGCTTTGATCTGCCACGATTCGCTGGAATTCCCACATTCATGCGGTTGCCACATGTGCCGTTTGACCACCCGAGGTTCCCGCAGGTGCAGATCGGGCTGATCGGCGCGCCATGGGACGGGGGCACCACGAACCGGCCCGGCCCGCGCCATGGGCCGCGCCAACTGCGCGACCTGTCCACCATGATCCGGGCGCAGAACGGCGCGACCTGGGTGGCCCCGTTCGAATTGGCGCGCTGTGCCGATCTGGGCGACGTGGCCCCCAACCCCGGCGATCTGATGGACAGTCTGGCGCGGATGGAGGCGTTCTATGATCGTGTTGTTGCGGCGGGTATCCGGCCCTTGACGGGCGGCGGCGATCATTTGTGCACGCTGCCGATCCTGCGGGCGGTGGCCAAGGCGCGGCCGGTGGGCATGATCCAGTTCGACAGCCATACCGATTTGAACGACATCTATTTCGGCACCAGCCGCTACAACCATGGCACGCCGTTTCGCCGCGCGGTGGAGGAAGGGCTGATCGACCCGAAACGCTATGTGATCATCGGCATTCGCGGCACGGCCTATGGGCGCGAGGATTGGGACTTCGCGGCATCGGTCGGGATCAGGATCATTCCGATTGGCGAGTTCCACGCTCGGGGGCCGGACGACGTGATGGCCGAGGCGCGGGAGATTGTGGGCGCGGGGCCGGTGTATGTGACCTATGACATCGATTTCGTCGACCCGACCTTTGCGCCCGGAACGGGGACACCCGAGGTTGGCGGGCCGAACAGCTGGCAGGCGTTGCAGGTGGCGCGGGGGCTGCGCGGGCTTGATGTGGTGGGGGCCGATCTGGTGGAGGTGTCGCCGCCGTTTGATGCGAGCGGCGGGACGGCCTGGCTGGGGATCAGCCTGATGTTCGAGATGTTGTGCGTGATGGCAGAGCGGGTCGCGGGCGGCTGAGCAAGACCGGGGGCCAGCCCCCGGACCCCGGGGATATTTGGAGAAGAGGAAGCTATGCTGGTGGATATGATTCTGACGGATGCGAAGGTTCTGACAATGGACCCTTTGCAGCCGCGCGCGACGGCGGTGGCAGTGGCCGGGGGGCGGATCGTGGCGGTGGGGGGCGCCGAGGTGGCGGCGCTGGCCGGATCCGGGACGCGGCTGGTGCGCTGTGGCGGGCGGACGCTGTTGCCGGGGTTTGTGGAGAGCCACATGCATCTGTTTGGCGGGGTGGAGTTGCAGCACCTGCAACTGACCGGGGTGACCGGGATGGCCGCGCTGAGGGCGGCCTTCGCCGGGTTTGCCGCCGCCAACCCCGATGCGCCGGTGCTGATGGCCGAAGGGGTTGAATATGGCATCCTTGGTCATCCGGTGACGCGGGCCGATCTGGATGCGGTGCTAGCTGACCGCCCGATCGCGCTGAGGGCGATGGATCACCATACGGTCTGGTGCAATACCTTGTGCCTTGAGCGCGCGGGGTTGCTGCACGGGGCCGCGATGCCGCCGGGGCATGAGGTGGTGATCGGGCCGGACGGCCTTGCCAGCGGCGAATTGCGCGAGTTCGAGGCGTTTGACCCGGTTCTGGCGCTGGCTGGGGTGGCGCGGATGTATTTGGGCATCGCCAAGGGGGCGGAACCTGCGGGCCTGGTGAGCGTGGCCGAGCGCGCGGTGGACAATGCCCATATCGCGCGCGGGATGCAGCACTGTGCCGAGCGGGGGATCACCACGCTCGTCTCGATGGATGGCAACCGCTACACGCTGGAGCTGCTGGCCGAGATGGAGGCGGCGGGGCGGCTGTTGCAGCGCGTCAAGGTGCCGTTCCACATGAAGCCGGACATGGCGCTGGATGAGCTGGACCGCGCCTCGGCGATGGCGGCGGATTTTCAGGGCGAATGGGTGCAGTCGGGCTTTGTGAAGATGTTCATGGATGGGGTGATCGACAGCCGGACGGCCTATATGCTGCAGGACTATCCGGGTATGCCGGGCCACCGGTCGGAGCCGCTGTTCGGGGCGGAGCGGTTCAAGGATATCTGCACCGAGATCGACCGGCGCGGCCTGCAGATTGCGGTGCATGCGATTGGGGATGGGGCGGTGCGGGTGACGATCGACGGGTATGAGGCGGCACGGCTGCGCAACGGGCCGCGCGACGCCCGCCACCGGATCGAGCATATCGAGTTGATCGACCGCGCGGATGTGCCAAGGCTGGGGGCGCTGGCGATCACTGCCAGTCTGCAGCCACCACATGCGCCGGGGGCGATGGACTTTCCGCTGGAAGGGATGGAGGCTGTGGTCGCAGATCACCGTCTGCCGGACGCCTTTCTGTGCAAGACCCTGGTGGACAGTGGCGCGTCCCTGGCCTTTGCCAGCGACTGGCCGGTGACGGATGTGTCGGTGATGCGAGGCATCCAGGCGGCGTTGACGCGGGTGCCTTATGCCGGCGCACAGGATGAACGGGTCGGGCTGATGGCGGCGCTGAGGGCCTACACGGCGGGCGGTGCCTGGGCGGCGCATCTGGAGGGGCTGACGGGGATGCTGCGGGTTGGATTGGCGGCGGACCTTGTGTTGATCGACGGCGACATCGAAGCGCTGCCTGCCACGAGAATCGGGCAGACGGCCGTCGCGCTGACGGTCTGTGGCGGCAAAACCACCCATGCCGCAGGCGGATTTGTGGGCTGACGCGCACGGAAGTTGAGCGGTTTCCTCAAGGATTGCTGGGGGCGCCGAAAAATCGTCATCAGACCGTCATTTTCTGCTTGCGACCTTTGAAAGCCGGACGTAAAAGCCCCCTCACCGAAGCGGAACAGATGCGGAAACGCGGAACGAACCGGGGCGGAAGCGGCGACGAAGATCGCCGCACTTACAATCTGGAGGCAAGACGGCAGGTACGCCAGAGGTTCTGGTGTGCTGTTTGTTTTGTGTCCGCGCTCTTTGAGACGGTTATTGATGAAGGGATATGCGGGCGGTTTGGGCGCATCGGCGTTTAATCGTTTGCATATCGGCCTAGTAGGGGAGCGATCCTCGATGATCTAGGTGTCAGCTTCACTGTCTTGGTTGGGCCATCTT
>NZ_JANMET010000270.1:0-5479 GCF_031377265.1 Tabrizicola sp.
GCGATCACGACTCCGGGCAGTTGCAAGCGTACCATGTGATCAACCTGCACTTTGGCCGCATGCCCCACGCCGACCACCGTCTTTTTCACTGCGTTCGGCGCGTATTCGCCCACGGTCAATCCAAACTGCGCCGGCACCAGCAGCGCAATCCCGCGTGCCTGCCCCAGCTTCAGCGTGGCGACCGCGTCCTTGTTTACAAAGGTATGCTCGACTGCTGCCGCTTCGGGGGCATACACCCTGAACACTGCGGTCAACTGGTCAAACAGCGTCAACAGCCGCTGCGCCAGATCTCCCTCGCCCTCACCGGGGCTGGAACGACAAATGCCGTTGGCGACGTGGCTGAGCCTTGCGCCAGCGACATCGATCACTCCCCAGCCAAGGTTGCGAAGACCCGGATCTATGCCGATAACGCGCATCCTGCCCTCTTTTCTTGCTTTTGTCGTCGGATTAGCACGAAAAGGGAACATGCGCCAATGGCTTTCACGGGTTACCGCCGCAAGCGACGGCCCATCGTGCACCTGCAGAAAACGACGGCCCAGCATCTGAAACCGACGGTATTTCAAGCTTTCGCCAGAAGAGTTTGAAAAAGATGACGAAATTGCGACGCCAGTCATGCAATGGCTGCAACTCGGCAATGCTTTGGCTTCGCTTGCTTTGCACATGCAGCAAGACTATTTGGCATAGCATGGAGGAATAAGCCTCCAGATTATGCAGTTTTGAAAGAGGATACCCGCCATGGCCGCCGTCGATATGACCCGCCCGGCGCCCTTTGGCGCCATCACCACCTACCGTGCCGTTCTCGGTACCAGCCGCATGTTCGCGCTGCTGGCCAATTGGAACGACGCCCGCATCACCCGCAACGCGCTCGGCAAACTGTCGGACCGCGAGCTGGACGACATCGGCCTGTGCCGTGGTGATATCGAGTTCATGGGCCGCTGATCGGCCCGCCTGCCCGCAACCGGGCAAGCAATGGGAAAAGGCCGCATCACTGGATGCGGCCTTTTTTGTTTCGCTGTCTCGCAAGGCTCAGCGCGGGAAGTAGACCTGCAACTGGTTCGAGATCCACGCTGTGGCCGGGTCGGCTTGCATCAGCCATCCGCCCACGGGATCAAATCCCTGTCCAAGAACCAGCGCGTCAACGCGGTTCTGGTACACATCGGCCCCGATGTAGTAATGGATCATGCCCTTCAGACTGACGCCCAGCAAAAGCGTAATCACCAAGGGCTTGACGAAGCTCCAGCTCCGCCCCTTGCCGGTTGCGCTTCCGGCACGACTGATCGTTCCCGAGGCTTCGAAACCATATCCCTTGGCATGCGACTTCTCGATCCGCGACACGCGGTTGTAGAAATCATTCAGATTCGGATCTACCCACATTTTTCCCACCAGGTGGATGCTATGCACAATTTGATGGTTTAGCTTTGTGGCATAATTGGGGCAACCCCTTCAAACGCAACCTATGGCACAAGTGTCAACTCAACCCGCAACGGTAATTTACAGCTTTTTCAGAACCAGTGCCGACCATTCGCCAAGATCGTCTCTGCTTTGCAAACGAAACCCTTGGTTTGCATAGGCTTCCGTCACCGCCTCAGCCTGAACCACCAGCAATCCAGAGAGAATCACCCGCCCGCTTTTGGACACATTTCGCGCCATGTCAGGTGCCAATTGAATCAGCGGCCCTTTCAGAATGTTCGCAAACACCAGATCATAAGGTGCGGCCTGCTCCAGGCGCGGATGGGCAAAGCCTGCCGCCTCCAGACATTCGACCCGACCCTGCAGTGAATTGATCGCCACATTGGCCAGCGCCACATCCACCGCGACGCGATCAATGTCGGATGCGATCACCAGCGCATCGGGTAACACCGCCGCCGCCGCCATCGCCAGCACCGCTGTGCCACAGCCGATATCGGCCACCCGCGCCGGGGCAAAGCCTTCCGACACCATTCGGTCGAATGCCTTCAGGCAGCCAAGCGTCGTGCCATGATGGCCGGTGCCAAAGGCGACCGTCGCCTCGATCTGCAAGGCAACCCTGCCGCCCTGCGCCAGAACTGCCGGCACGGTATCGGCGTCATGGCTGCCATAGACGTAAAACCGCCCCGCCTCGACCGGCGACAGTTCGCGCCGGACCTTGGCAACCCAGTCGATCTCGGGCAATTCCGACAGCGCGAAAGGCCTGGCGCCGAACGCCACCACCAGCACTTCCAGCATCACCTGGTCCGGTGGTTCCAGAAAGTAGCCGCCAACCTCCCAAAGACCCGATCCGTCCTCGATCTCAAATACGCCAACGCCGGTTGGCTCGGGGGTCATCCGCTCCATCGCGTCGGCCATCGCGCGGGCGGCGTCTTCACCGGGAAGCGTGGTCAGGGCGGAATAGGTGGGCATGCGGTATCTCCGGGGTTTGGGGCCGGATAGACCCGGCCCCCGCCCCGGTCAAGCCGATAGCAAAGCTCGCTTACGCAGTCACGCCCGTGCCAATCGGGCAGGTCACCCCGGTGCCGCCGATCCCGCAATAGCCTTCGGGGTTCTTCGCCAGGTACTGCTGGTGATAGTCTTCGGCAAAATAGAACACCGGCACGGGCAGGATCTCGGTGGTGATCATGCCGCGTCCTGCCGCCGTAAGCGCTGGCTGGTAGACCGCTTTGCTGGCGTGCGCCGCTGCCGCCTGCTCGTCCGAATAGGTGTAGATGCCTGACCGGTAGGTCGACCCCATGTCATTGCCCTGGCGCATGCCTTGGGTCGGGTCGTGCCCTTCCCAAAACAGCTTCAGCAGGCCCTCATAGCTGATCAGCTTCGGGTCAAAGATCACCCGCACAACTTCGTTGTGACCGGTCATCTGAGTGCAGGTTTCCTTGTAGGTCGGGTTCGGTGTGAACCCACCGGCATAGCCAACCATGGTCAGCCAGACGCCGGGCACCTGCCAGAACTTGCGCTCCACCCCCCAGAAACAGCCCATCCCGAACATCGCCTCGGCCATGCCCTCGGGCACCGCAGATTTCAGCGGCAGTCCGTTCACGAAGTGCGTCTCGGCAGTGGGCAGCGGCGTCGGCCGGCCCGGCAGCGCATCAGCCTCACGCACCATCTCGGTCGTCTTGCGGGACATGAACAACATGGGAAACCTCCGTTTTCTTCGGCGAATATAGGGGCGTGACCCTTGGTCGACCAGCATCTGTTACAGTTTCAGACGGGAACGTGAGAAGCCGGTCGCAGCGTCACTCGGCCGGCTGCGGCAGTGCCCGGCTCAAGATCGTCTCGTGGCCCGGTTCGGGATGCCGCGGGATCAGGCAGATCAACCCGACAGCCACCAGCGCCATCCCCGCCCCCAACAAGAAAACATAATCCGGTGAGGTGGCCCACAGATAGCCAAGCGACGCGGGCAGGAACACCGCCGCAATATGGTTGATCGTGAAGGCTACCGCCTGGGTGGGCGCAATGTCACGCGGATCGGCGATCTTCTGGAAGTAAGTCTTCAGCGAAAACGACAGCGCAAAGAACAGCTGATCCAGAACGTAAAGCCCGCACGCCACCACAAGCCCCCAGCCAAACCAGTACAACCCGCCGTAGGCCAGAAACACCAGCGTCAGACCAACATACTCGATTCCCATCACCTTACGCTCGCCATACCTGCCAAGCGCGCGCCCCATGGCCGGGGCAATGGCCATGTTGATCAGATAATTCACCAAAAGCAGCGCAGTCATCTCCGACACTTTCATGCCAAACCGCTCCACCATCATGAAACCGGCGAAAACCACAAAAATCTGCCGCCGCGCACCCGCCATGAACTGCAGCGCATAATACAGCCAATACCGCCTACGCAGCACCATGTGCCGGTGCTGTTTGTGCGGCGCCTCGAACTGCGGGTAGGCCAGAGCCACAAACACCGCAATGATCACCGTCAACCCGCCCGAAGCGAGGTAAACCGTGTCATAGCTCAGCCCCAACGCGTCCCACAAGGCAACGATGATGCCATAGACGACAAGCGACGTTCCGGCCCCCACGGCAACGATCCGGCCAAGAACGATGGGCGCGCGGGCCTTGTCGATCCATTGCAATTGCAGCGACTGGTTCACCGTCTCGAAATAGTGAAACCCGATGGACGACAGCAAGGTGGTGACCAGAATGCCCGAAAAACTGGGAAACCACGCCGTGACGGCAGAGGCTGCCCCCAGCAAGGCCAGGGCGATGACCGCCAGCCGCTGTTCGCGCAACAGCAAAAGCAGTGCGATCACCCCGATGGCCAGAAGCCCCGGTATCTCGCGCACCGTATGCAGCCAGCCGATCTCCGTACCGGTGAACCCAGCTACTTCGACTACAAAGTTGTTCAGAAGTGCGGACCAGGTCGCAAAGCTGAGCGGCATTGCCGCCGCCAAAAGGTAAAGCAGCGATTCCGGCCGCCGCCACAAAGGCAGGCTCTGGGCATCGACAAGGCGGACGGAGTTGGACTGCATCCACGCTCCATACATCCGGCCCCTGCGGACGGCCAGCGAAAGCTTGTGCGCATCACAATCGACCCGCTTGCCAAGCAGTCCAGCGGAGCGGCGTAGCGCCGCAAGCCTCTTGCCTCGCCAGCATCGCTTGCGCGCTGCCGGCTGAGATGGGGGGCATCCTGCCCCCGCCGCCAAGGCGGCGCCCCCGGGGAGTATTTTCCCGAAAAGCAAGCCACAAAGCCGGTGCTTGCCCAAGTCTTGCAGGCAAAAGCCGGTTCAAGGCATTTGCTCTTTGCCCAAATACTCGTCCTTACCCCGCCACTGTCTCTACGGACGTCAGCTGTTACCTGCGGCCGGGCCGATCATGGCAATGACGTCAGCGGGGGCTCGATGCCCGCGATGACGGCCGCCGGTTTCAAGATACGCACAAGCTCTGGCCAAAAGGCTCCATTCCGCGCCATAACCCCGGCATGGCTGATCTTCCCGTCACCGCCGTCCTGCCAGAGCTTCGTGCGGCCATTGCGGCGCGGGGGCTTGCAGTGCTTCAGGCGCCACCCGGCGCGGGCAAGACAACCCTTGTCCCGCTCGATCTGATTTCCTCTGGCCTGCTCAAAGGCCGCATCCTGCTGCTCGAACCCCGCCGCCTTGCCGCCCGCGCCGCGGCCGAACGGATGGCCGAAACCTTGGGCGAACCGGTTGGCCAGCGCGTCGGCTACCGGATCCGCGGCGAGGCAAAGGTGTCGGCCAGAACCTGCATCGAGGTGGTGACCGAAGGCATCCTCACCCGGATGATCCAGTCCGACGCAGCCCTTGACGGCATCGGGCTGGTGATCTTTGACGAGTTCCACGAACGCTCCCTGCATGCCGATCTCGGTCTCGCCCTGTGTCTTGAGGTGCGCGCCGCCCTGCGGCCGGACCTGGCACTGCTCGTGATGTCGGCAACCCTTGATGCAGCCCCGGTGGCCCGGCTCATGGGCGATGCGCCGATCATCACGTCGCAAGGCCGCGCGTTTCCGGTCGAAACGCGCTGGCTGCCGCGTCCGCCCGATACCACACTC
>NZ_JANMET010000396.1:0-4720 GCF_031377265.1 Tabrizicola sp.
CGAACAGATGTAACCCCTTCATTGCACTGCAGACTTCGCGACGCGACGACAGTGGTGCATGAACGCATGCATGGCCATGAAGGCTTTGCTGCGATCAAAGCCGGGGTGATCGACAGAAGCTCTTACATCCAGCTGCTTTGCCGTTTGTATGGCTTCTACAAGCCATTTGAGCTGGAAGCCGGTTCAGGCGACATGCGCAGCCGGTGGTTAGTGCGGGATTTGGATGCCCTCGGTCTCGACGCAACTGCCCGCGAAAAAGCCCCGGACTGCGCTGAAATCCCGCGCTTGCAAACGGCACACCGTCGCTTCGGCGCACTTTATGTCGTGGCGGGTTCTGCTCTGGGGGGGCGCCAGCTGGCGCGCGGACTTGACAACCTTTTTGCGCCCCAAGAAACGGCCGGCCGCTTGTTCTTTCTGGGACACGGCGCACAAACCGGTGCTGTTTGGCGCGACTATCTGGCCCAGCTTGCGGCAGTGCCGCCTGATCCAGACACACACACCGAAATTGTCGATGCAGCGATAGACACATTTGCGGTGTTCGAGCGGTGGGCATCAGGCTGGAAGGACGTACCACATGGTTGAAGACATCGCGAAGCAAGCCGATCTGACCAACTGCGACCGCGAGCCGATCCATATTCCCGGGGCGATTCTGCCGCATGGCGCGATGATCGTTGTTGACCCCGCTACATACGCCGTGCTGCAGGTGGCGGGCGATACCAAAGCCCTGCTGGGCATCGGCCATGACGATATGCTGGGGCAGTCGCTGGAGACAATGTTGCGGCCTGATCAGATGGAGATGCTGCGCCGCGTGAACATCGTTCACACCTTGGCAAAGCCGCGCCATTTGCTGGACCCCGTGCTTCGTTTTATGCCGGATCAGGCGCTGGACGTCAGCATTCACCGCATCGACGGCGTTTTGATTTTGGAGGCAGAGGCCGCTGATCTGACTGATAGGTTCGCCGCTGATCCGCTGTCAGGCGTGCAGGAAATGGTCGAAGGTTTTGACGCGCCCATGACACTGCAGGCGCTGTGCCAACTGGCATCAGAACGGGTGCGGGCGGTCGCGGGGTATGACCGGGTTCTGGTCTACCGCTTCATGCACGACGATTCCGGTTGGGTGATTGCTGAAAGCCGTGAGCCGCATCTGGAGCCTTTTCTCGATCTGCACTATCCGGCGGCTGACATTCCGAAACAGGCGCGCGCGCTGTATGTCAAGAACTGGCTGCGACTGATCACGCAGGTGAACTACACCCCCGCCCGGCTGTCGCCGCAGAACAACCCGCGCACGGGCAAGCCGCTGGACATGAGCCAAGCGATCTTACGTGACGTGTCGCCGATTCACCGCGAATATCTGCGCAACATGGGCATTGATGCGTCCATGTCTATTTCCATCATCCGAGACGGCAAACTTTGGGGGCTGATCGCGTGCCATAACTACAGCCCGCGCCTGTTGCCGCGCCATCTGCGCGCCGTATGTGAATTGTTCGGGTCGATGTTTTCGCTGCAACTTGAAGCGCGCGACAAGGGTGAACTGTTTGAGCAGCGTCTGGCAAGCCGGATGGTTTTGCAGAACCTGATGCTGAACCTTGCCACGGCGGATGATTATGCCGAAGGCCTGACCAAACAGTCGCCGAACCTGCTGGATTACATTGTCACCGGAAGCTCTGTCGCGGACGGCATGGGCAAAGGCGGCGTGGCGGTCAGCATCAAGGGCAGCCTGACCTTTCTGGGGATAACGCCGTCCAAGCCACAGATCGCGTCATTGGTGTCCTGGATGAATGACAACCTGGAGCGGTTACAGCAAGGTGAAGGTGTGTATGCTACGGATCGGCTGGGTGAGGTTTGGCCCGAAGCCGCCGCTTATGCGGATGTGGCGTCGGGCATTTTGTTCATTTCCGTGACGGATGCGCCGTCAGATTTCATCATCTGGTTCCGTCCCGAACTTGTCGGGACTACGAGCTGGGCGGGGCAGGACAACAAACGGGTTAAATCCGGCCCGCATGGCGACCGTCTGACCCCACGCAAATCCTTTGAAGTCTGGAAAGAGACGATCCGGGGGCGTTGTTTGCAATGGACACCGGGGGATATCGATGCGGCCTATGATCTGCGAGTGTCGCTGCTGCATGTCGTGTTGCGCCGCATCAACGCCGTCGCGTATGAGCGTAAACGCGCGGCCGACCGCGACCAGTTGTTGATGGCGGAACTGGATCACCGGGTTAAAAACACCATCGCGAATATTCAGGCGCTTGTGCGGCAAACAAGCCGCAGTTCGGAAAGCGTGACCGGGTTTGTGACGGGTCTTGAGGGCCGGATACGTTCGATGGCCAAGGCGCACAGCCTTCTATCGCAAAGCCGGTGGGAAAGTGTATCCCTGACGCGGTTGATCCACGAAGAACTTGATCCTTACAAGAATAGTGGAACATATCTGAACGTCTCGGGCGACGGCCTGTTGCTGACGCCAAAATCGGCGCTTTCCCTCTCGTTGGCGATCCATGAATTGGCGACAAACGCGGTGAAGTATGGCGCGCTCTCGCAGCCCGGTGGCAGCGTTGCCGTTGCCTGGCAAACGTCTGAGCGCGGAATTGACCTGTCATGGACCGAGGCCGGGGGGCCGCCAGTATCATCGCCCAATCGAACAGGGTTTGGCACAACGCTGATCGAGAAAGCGTTGGGCATGGAGACGGGTGGTACATCAAAGATCGACTACTTCCGTGATGGAATCGTCTGTACAATTTTCCTTCCAAACTCGTCTCTGTCGAAAACGGCCACCGCCGCCCCGGTTCAAATCGTTGATCTGCCAAAAATCCCGGATGTGGTGATGCCAGACCCTTTGGGGGAAGATTTTCGAATTCTGATTGTCGAGGATTCGTTTCTTGCCGTGATGTCGATTGAAGGGTTCTTTAATGAACTTGGCTGGAAGATCGTAGGCCCAGCCTCACGCAAGGATGCGGCGCTGGCGTTGGCGCAGACCGAAACGTTTGACGCAGCCTTGTTGGATGTCAACCTAGACGGCGAGATGTCTTGGGACGTAGCCGCCGTGCTTCAGGAACGCGGAATTCCGTTTGTCTTCAGTACCGGGTATGACCGCGCCAACATCCTGCCCGATTTTTTAGCTGGTAGCGTCGTTTTGGGCAAGCCATTCCGCGAAGATGAATTGGAAGGCAAACTGCGAGAATGCATTCGTGCGATGCGGGCCGATCAGGTATTTGCTTGAGTAGGTATTTGCCTCAGTACATAGACACTTACCGACCGGGAATCTGGCTCGCACCGGGTGCACAATTTTGCCCGTTTCGAATTGCGACAGACGGCCATGGCCTATGACATCATCGCCCCGCAGCGAAACCCTGCCGCTCATTGAAACCGTAAACCTCTGAAACGGGCCGGGCTTTGCCGCGCGGTCGAGGCGTCTGGCACTTCCTGCAGCGCGATTGCACGGCCCGTCTTTCACCTGCGTGTCCACACCTGTTCGCGCTGCCTTTTTCCCCTCCCAGTTAGCAGACACTAACTCGGCGGGCTTATCGCACGCGTTTGTCAGCAACCAACCAAACCAACGATCCCATTTCGCAGGGGCGAGTCTATCAAGTGAGCATAGCGCTGGGTCGTCTGCATCTGCGTGTGGCCCAGCTGTTCGCCGATCATCTCCAGATGAAGTACCGGTATAATGGGGAGTGTCCATGGAAGAGGTTAGTATCATCGGCCTCGATTTTGCCAAGAACGTGTTTCAGGCGCATGGCGGCGGGTTTGACGGGTCAGTTGTGGTCCGCCGCCAGCGGTAGCGCGCACAGTTGCTGAAGTTCATGGCGGCTCAGCCACCTTGTGTGGTGGCGATGGGACCCAAGCCCTGAACGGGATCAGTAGAAGCAGGGCTGCGCTTTCCGCCGGTGGAGATTGAGCGGCGGGTCAATAAAACGACGCGCTGGTTGCCCTAGATCGTGCGCGGCGATGCGGAACCCGAGGAATGGAAGGAGACCAAAACGCTCGCTCGGCAACAGCATGACGAGCTGGTCAGCCGCTATCTGCTCGGGCAGCCAGCGGTCGGCGAGTTTCTTACGGAAGGTAAGGAGAAAACGCTAGAGTTCGGCGTCGATTGAAGCGTGCAGCGCCGTTCAGGACGCCACCGGACCAGTGGGCAAGGGGCGGGTCTGAACGGGAGCCACTCCGGTCTGCCGGACTTCAACAAGCACGGCGACAAGGCCAAGCCCTGCCGTCAGCGCCCAGAGATGCCACAGGGTCATCGCCACATCCGGCAGCCGGGCGCCCATCTGGCTGACGCGAACCAACCCGTCTATCGCGGGCGTCGAGGGCACAAGCTGCGCGATGGCATTTAGAACCGGCGGGATCGCCTCTACCGGCCAGGCAAAGCCGGACAGAAAGAAGAACGGCAACCCCAACGCCAGCAGCACGATCTGAACCACCTCGGCCGACCGCAACAGCGCGGCCACACATTGCGCCAAAAGACCGGTCGCCAGAACAAACGGCAGCCCGATGGCAAGGATATCACCCGTGCGGCCCGGGTTGGGCAGGCCATAAAGGGCGGGCAGCACGATCAGATAGATCGGCAGCAGCGCCGCATAGATCGCGACCCACGCGGCCATCCGCCCCATAACCAGCCATGCCGGATGATCGGTGCCTTGGCTCCGCCGCACAGCCGTCAGCGCCAGCCCCATCAGGATGGTCTGTTGCAGGATCAGCACGAAAGCCGCAGGCAGTACATAGGTCG
>NZ_JANMET010000290.1:0-2713 GCF_031377265.1 Tabrizicola sp.
CAACCTGGCGCGACGCGGCGGAGTTCATGGCTTTGGGCGCGGGCAATGTGCAGGTCTGCACGGCGGTGATGACCTACGGCTTCAAGATCGTAGCGGAGATGATTTCGGGCCTGTCGCAGTATCTGGATGAAAAGCAGATCGGATTGAATGATCTGGTGGGCCGCGCGGTGCCCAATGTCACCGACTGGCAGTTCCTGAACCTGAACTACGTCACCAAGGCGCATATCGATCAGGACGCCTGCATCAAATGCGGGCGCTGCTATGCGGCCTGCGAGGATACCAGTCATCAGGCGATCTCGATGTCGCCCGAGCGGGTGTTCGAGGTGATGGATGACGAATGCGTCGCCTGCAACCTGTGTGTGAACGTCTGCCCGGTTGAGGATTGCATCACCATGGTCGAAATGCCGAAAGGCGCGGTTGATCCGCGCACTGGGGCGAAGGTCGGTGACTATGCCAACTGGACGACGCATCCGAACAACCCGAGCGTCGCGGCGGAATGAAACGGATCGTCGTTGCCGGTGCCTCGCGCGGGATCGGGGCGGCGGTCGCGCGGCACTACGAAGACCGAGGCTGCGAGGTGATCGCACTGTCACGCGGCCCGGCGGCGGCGGGACGCTGGGTGCCCTGCGACCTGTCACGGGCCGATGAGATCGAGCGGATTGCGGGCGAGATCGGTCAGGCACCGATGGACGCCTTGCTTTTCACCGGAGGTGTTTGGGAAGCCGGCGCCTTTACCGATGCCTACCGGTTTGCGGCAAGTCGACCTGCAGAGGCGGTGAATGTTCTGGCCGTCAACCTTCTTGCCCCGATCCTGCTGACGCAAGCCTTTCTGCCGGCGCTGGCGGCGGCCTCCGGCCGGGTGGTGCTGATCGGATCTCTGTCAGGACTGGATCATACCGCGTCTTCAGAGGTCGCCAACTCCGCGTCGAAATACGGGCTGCGGGGCGCGGCGCAGGCCTTGCATCTGACGCTCGCCCCGGCAGGCGTGGGCGTCACGGTGATCAATCCGGGCAATGTCGATACCGAGGAAGTGCGGGAGGACATCGCGTCAGGAGCCTTCGACGAGCAGGTGCCGATCCCGATAGCCGACGTTCTGGCAAGCTTTGATTTCGCGCTTGGCCTGTCCCCGGCATCGGTGGTCAGTGAAGTCAATCTGGCGCAGATGCGCGGATGAGGTCTGGCCGTCATCGCCCCGGCAGCGGCAGCGGGTTCGCCCCGGCCACGATGCTGGCGCGGATGTAGGCGCGGCGGGCGGCCTCGGCCTCGCCATGGGCGGCGTCAAATGCGCCCGGCTGCTGCTGCGCCAGATGCCGGTCGACCGGCGGCTTGGGCTCTGGTGCATAGACGGCGCGGGGCAATTGTGTCTCGGCCACCGCAGCGACACCTTTGACCTGCGCAGAGCCGACCGCCGTGGCCTGTGGCGCGGCGGTTTGCGGTTGCGCAATGGTCGTCACCGGCATTTGAGACCGGACGGCCGAAACAAGTTCCATGATTTGCGTCCTTCACGTCAGACGCCCCCGAAACAGGGTTAGCATCGCCTCGGGATTTGCCAAAACGAATGATGCCTAAAACTCAACCGACCGGCACCAGCAACTTGCGAAACAGGATTTCCAGATAATCCCCTGCTTCGACGTAGGGGTCATGGCCATCGCCCAGCACGGCGCGGACCTGCACGTCGAAATCGGCGTAGTGCTGGGTCAACGCCCAGATCGAGAAGATCAGATGCACCGGGTTGACGCGCGCGATGCGGCCTTCGGTCATCCAGCGGGTCAGGGTGACGGCCTTTTCATCCACCAAACGCTTCAGATCGCCCTCGATGGCCCCGCGCATCCGCGGCGCGCCTTGCAAAATCTCGCCCGCAAAGAGACGGCTTTCGCGTGGATAGTCGCGGGCGAGGTCAAGCTTGCGGCGGACATAGGCCAGCACCTCCTCCACCGGATCGCCGTCGGGGTCCATTTCGCGCAAGGGGTCAAGCCAGGTATCCAGAAGCCCGGTCAGAAGGGCCTGATGCACAGCTTCCTTTGAAGGGAAATAATACAGCAGGTTCGGCTTTGACAGACCCGCGACCTCGGCGATCTGATCCAGCGTGGCGCCGCGAAAGCCGTGTAGCGAGAAAACCTCCAGCGCAGCCTCGACGATGCTGTCGCGGTTCTTTTGCTGAATTCGCGTGCGGGGGCGGGGACTTGGGGACATCGGGCTTGACGCAACTTTACCGAAAGGAGAAGGCTTGGCAGCAGGGACCCCATGGATAGCTTGGCCCGCGTCCAAAGGTCAAATCATTCGCCACCGAATACAAGGACGATCCCAATGGCGCTGGACCGCAAACCAACCCCGAACGACCTGAATGCCTTCTGGATGCCATTCACCGCGAACCGCCAGTTCAAGAAGAACCCGCGGATGTTCGTGGCCGCCAAGGACATGCATTACACCACCAGCGATGGGCGGCAGGTGCTGGATGGGACGGCGGGGCTGTGGTGCTGCAACGCAGGGCATTGCCGACCGAAGATCACCGAGGCGATCCAGAGGCAGGCCGCCGAGATGGACTATGCGCCTGCCTTCCAGATGGGGCACCCGAAGGCGTTCGAACTGGCCAACCGCCTGATCGGGATTGCGCCGGAGGGGATGGCGCATGTGTTCTACACGAACTCCGGCTCGGAAAGTGTTGAAACGGCGCTGAAACTGGCGATTGCCTATCACCGGGCGCGGGGCGAGG
>NZ_JANMET010000016.1:0-8111 GCF_031377265.1 Tabrizicola sp.
TCCCCCGGCGAGATGATGCTGATGTATGGCTCCACCATCTTCATCATCCAGGTCACCGAACGCCCGCTCCGCGATGCGCGCCTATGGTATGCGCCGTGGCTGTTTCCAGGCCTGCATGCCTCGATGGCCGGGTTGGCCACCTCGGGCACGCTGACGCACTGGTTTCGCGATCAATTGGCCCCCGACACCGATTTTGCCAGCCTCGCCGCTGCAGCCGAGGCCAGCCCGAAAGGCGCCAAGGGTTTGATCTGCCTTCCTTACTTTTCGGGTGAGCGAACGCCGATCCATGATCCTTTTGCCAAAGGCGCGTTCTTCGGCCTCGATCTTACCCATACTCGGGGCGACATGTTCCGCGCCGCCATCGAAGGCGTCGCCATGGGCACGGCGCATGTGTTTGATACCTACGCCGAACTGAACGCCACCCCCGCCCGCGTGCTCGCTGTCGGCGGCGGGACGAAGAACGCGGTGTGGATGCAGGCCACCTCGGACTTTGCAAAGACCCCGCAGCTCGTCTGCGAAAAGACGATTGGCGCCAGCTATGGCGACGCCTTTCTTGCGGCTGTGGCGGTGGGTGCCGCGATGCCGGACGAGATCACCCGCTGGAACCCGGTGCTGCGCACAGTGACGCCCGAGCCGGTCGCGGCCTATATGCGGCAATACCCGCTATGGCAGGCGCTTTACGCCCAGACCAGGGACATCGCCCATGCGTTGGGAGCGGCCTGATGCAGTTCGACCGGATGCGCCCGCATCAGATTGCCGAAGCGATCATTGCAGGCACCCCGGTCGTGCTGCCCATCGGGGTGATGGAATATCACGGCCAGCATCTGCCCGCAGGCGTTGACCTGCTGATCGTCACCGAAACGCTGAAACGGCTTGGCGACCGGATCATCATGCTGCCGCCCTTTGCCTACGGCGCGGCCAGTCATGCGGTGGCGGGCGCAGGTCAGGGCACGCTGCACCTTGATCCCGCCACCTTCCTGCCACTGGCCGAGGCGCTGTTTTCAGCCCTTCTGACCACCGGCTTTCGCAACCTGCACGGCGTCATCCACCACCAGACCGAGAACTTCGCGCAAGGCATGCCGACGGATCTGAGCTTTCGCCTCGCCGCCCGCAACGCGATCTTTCGGCATCTGGAGGTCGCGCGCGGCCCGGGCTGGTGGGGCGATCGCGCGATGCAGGACTACTATGCCGATGCTGCGGCCGGCGAAGACCCGTTCAACTGGATCCGCATTCATCCGCTGTTTCCGAAAGGCGCTGATTTCCCTTTCGATCATGCCGGGGTCGGCGAGACCGCGCTGATGCTGGCCCTTGCCCCGGAAACCGTGGATATGACCCGCGCCACCGATGGCGGCCACTGGTACACCGAAACCGCACCTCAGGCGACAGCGGCGCTTGGTGAGGCAGGCGTTGCGCTGGCGCTTGCCCATATTGCGCCGGCTCTGGGCCTTGCCTGACTGCGGATTTCATCTGTCCCCAAATATCCCCGCCGGAGGCTCCCGCCGCTCAGACCGGGCGGACATATCAGGAAGGGTGCCTGCCCGCCTTGCGCCGTTCACAGCTCGGGCAGATCAATCACGCCCTTTTTCAGGATGAAGCAGCCATAGGGCCCGCTGTCGCCAGTGCGGATGATGGCGAAAGCCTTGCGGGCCTCGGCATAGAAGGCGAACCGCTCCAGGCTTTGCATCTGCACCGGGGCGCCCTCTGCGCTGTCTGCGACAGCTTGCATTCGGGCAAACACCGGCCGTTCGGCCGTAGGGTCGCCCACCACCTGCATGCGGGTGATCGGGGCGGGAACAAAGCTGTCCAGTGGCATCAGGCGCAGGATCGCGCGCGCCGCTGTCGGGATATCACAGCCCGCCATGTCGATCAGCTTGCCATAGGTGGTGTCCGTCGCGATCGAGGCCGCAGGATGGTTCACGTCGCAAATCACCAGATCGTCGCCATGCCCCATCAGCATCAGGACATGCACAAGTTCGGCGCTGAGCCGCTGGTCGATGCCTTTCAGCACTATTTCACCGCCCCTGCCGCCATCCCCTTGATGATGAACCGCTCCAGCAGCACCCCGATCACGATCAGCGGCAGGATCGCGGCAAAAGACAGGGCCGCCATCGACCACCACGATATCCCCTGGCTGCCGGTCTGACTGGCCACCATCACCGGCAAGGTCTTGGCGTCGGTCGAGGTCAGGAGGGCTGCGAAGAAATACTCGTTCCAGGTCAGGACCAGAGACAGGATGAAAGCCGCCACCATGCCGGGAAGGGCGATCGGCAGGATGATCGTCACGAACGCCCCCCAGACGCCCAGCCCGTCGACGAGTGCTGCCTCCTCAAGCTCGGTCGGGATGGAGTTGAACTGGTCCTTCATGATCCAGATCACGATGGGCAGCACCGACAGCGCATAGAGCAGGATCAACCCGATCCGCGTGTCCAACAGGCCAAGTTCCTTGTAAAGCACGAGGAATGGGAGGGCGAGGACGACCGGCGGCAGGATCAGCTGCGACAGAAAGAAGAACGAGATGTCGGGATTGCGCATCCAGGCAAAGCGATAGCTGAACCGGCTGAGCCCGTAAGCCGCAAGCGACCCCATGACCACCGCCAGAAACGACGAGACCAGCGACACGATGGCCGAATTGGTGAAGCGCTTGAGGAATTCCTCGCGCACGGTCGAATCGGTGCCGATCGTGTCGGGCGACAGGCCGATGGATTTCCAGCCGAGCCATTTGGGCTGATAATCCACCCAAGGGATCAGGTTGCCCTGCATCACGTTCGGGGCCAGCTTGAAGCTGGTGGTCAGTGTCCAGTAGATCGGGAACAAGCAGATGAACGCCCACAAGAGCAACACGCCATAGACTGCAAGCCGGCTCGCGAACCATTTCGCCCGAAACGAGCGGTCCGCCTCGCTGTCTTTGAAAATCGCCGTTTCGGTCATGTGCGCGGCCTTGTGAAACGGTCTGCGAATTTCATCAGCATGGTCATCGCGATCACGATGATCACCAGATAGACCATCGCAAGCATAGTGCCGTAACCGACGTTCGAGCGATCCCGATATTCGCGGTAGATGAAGCTGGTGACGGTGTCCGTCGCCCCTCCCGGCCCGCCGGAGGTGACCGTGATCACGATGTCGGCCAGCTTCAGCTTGAAGATGATGCGGATCAGGATCGCGGTGATCGACACCGGCAGCATCAGCGGGAAGGTGATCTCCCAGAAGCTTTTCCAGCCGGTCGCGCCGTCAACCCGGCTGGCCTCGGTCAGCTCTTTCGGGATCGCCTGCAGCCCGGCCAGCAGCATGATCATCATGAACGGGATGAAGGTCCAGGCGTCCATCAGCATGATCGTCGCGCGCGCCACGCCGGGCGTTGCAAAGAAGGCGGGCGTTTCCCAGCCCAGATGCTTCATCAACGTGGCGATCGGGCCGAAACGTCCCTCCAGCATGGATTTGCCGATCATCCAGCTGACAGCCACGGGCGACAGCATCAGTGGCAGCAGGAACGCCACCCGAAAGAATTTGCGCGCCCGGATTTCAGAGTTCAGCAACAGGGCAAGGGAAAAGGCGATGGCGTATTCCAGGATGATCGCAAGCGTGTACCAGACCATATTCAGCATGGCGTTCCAGTAGAACGGATCGGCCCACATCTGCACCACGTTTGCGAGGCCATTGAACTGACGCCCGTCCGGGCTGGACAGGTTCCAGCTTGAAAACGCGATCAGCAAGCCGAACAGCAGGGGAAACACCGTCAACGACACCACGAACAATGCGGCAGGCAATACGAACAGCACCCGCTTGCCTTGTTCGCCCCGGATCAGGACCTGCGCCCAGCACAGTGCGACCGCCCAGGTGGCGTAGGCGTAAAGGGTGGGCCGCCAGTTGGCAAAGCCGAAATCGGACACCCCGGTGGCCTGCAGGGTCTGCAACGCGGCCACCAGAACCAGCGTCGCCGCCGTGCCCCAGACGAGGGTCCGGCCAAACAGCTTGCGCCGGTTCGAGATGCTGTCGCTGGTCACGACATGGAGGAGTTCACCGTTGCTCATGCTAGCATGTTAGCTGTTGATTTTGGGTATGAGAAGGGGCTTTGACGGCGTGTCTGGCGGGCCCAGACTCAGGGTGCGGTGGCGACATTTGTCACGCGTCAAATGAGTGCAGTTGCTTGCAGCGAGGCGCGAGAAATCGGGGGCGCGCCGTGGAACCTGAGCGATCGGCAGGCAGTAAAATCTTGAAAGTAATATATATTTTAGGCGACTGCGCAAAAAGAGCGGTCTGCAAAATAGTTGAATGTCAATTATAAGTTACAGTTGCTTATGTAAGAAAGGCGTGACACATTGTCGCTGTTGGCGCTAGAACCGGATCGGGAATCCGTACTGCGCTTTGGGTGGACCGGGTGTCGTCAGTCCGCCCAACGCAACATGAGACGACGGGGCACGGAGGAGCATTTTATGTCCAACGATCCTGATAAGGTGTGGCCGACCGGCCTTACACTGAGAGAAGCTGAAGAGCTTCACAGCTACATCATCGACGGCACGCGGGTGTTCGGGGTCATAGCCTTGATCGCGCACATTCTTGTTGCCGTTTCCACGCCCTGGCTTGGCTGAGGGGACCTGACATGAACAACGCAAAAATGTGGCTTGTCGTGAAACCGACAGTCGGGGTCCCGCTATTCCTTACGGCGGTTGCCGTGGGGTCTTTTGCGGTCCACGTCGCGGTGCTGAGCAACACGACCTGGGTTGCCGACTTCTTGTCCGGCAAGCCAATCGGCGGCATGGCATCGCTGGTTCCGGAAGATCAGACCACCGCGAAAGTGGCCTATCTGACGCCGGGATCCAAGGATATCATGGTTGTCATGCCGGATGGCACGGTGGCGCATGCGATCCTGACGGATGGTGCTGTCAGCACGCTGAACTGACCTTTCCTCCGCCTGGCGGAGCAAGGCAAGACTGGCGGGACCCCCCGTGATTTGGGCGGAGGGGTCTCGCCACATCATTTGTGCCGCCCGCCGAGTGGGTGGCAATGGCAGTACAGGTCAGACGCCGATGTTTGATTATCGCCGCTTTGCTTTGGGGAAAATCGCGGGGATCGGCCCGCGCTTTCTGCCGTTTGCCGAGGTTGCGACCAAGGATGTGCCGCTGTCGCGGCTGCTGCGCCTGTCGCTGTTTCAGGTGACGGTGGGGATGGCGTTGGTGCTGCTGGTCGGCACCCTGAACCGCGTGATGATTGTCGAATTGAAGGTGCCGGCAACGCTGGTTGGGGTGATGCTGGCATTACCGCTGGTGTTTGCGCCGCTGCGCGCGCTGATCGGGCACCGGTCGGATACCTATGTGTCGGCGCTGGGCTGGCGGCGGGTGCCCTACATCTTCAAGGGCACGATGCTGCAGTTCGGCGGCTTTGCGATAATGCCGTTCGCGCTGCTGGTGCTGTCGGGCTATGGCGAGGCCGTCGATGCGCCGCGCTGGATTGGCCTGAGTTCTGCAGCGCTGGCGTTTCTGCTGGTGGGCGCGGGGGTGCATATCGTGCAGACCGTGGGGCTGGCATTGGCCACGGATCTGGTGCCCGAGGAAGATCAGCCCAAGGTCGTTGGCTTGATGTATGTGATGCTGTTGCTGGGCATGATCCTGAGCGCCTTGGTCTTTGGCTTGCTGCTGCGGGATTACACGCCGGGCCGGTTGGTGCAGGTGATCCAGGGGTCGGCAGTCGTCACCATCGTGCTGAACGGCATTGCGGTGTGGAAACAGGAACCGCGGGATCGGCGCCGGAGCGAGGCACCGCAACGGGTGGTGGGCTTTGCCACGGCCTGGGCGCGTTTGACGCAAGGGCCGGGGGTGCTGCGGCTGTTGACGGTGATCGCCTTTGGCACTGCAGGCTTTGGGATGGCGGATGTGTTGCTGGAGCCGTTCGGCGGGCAAGTGATGGCGATGACCGTGGCGCAGACCACGCAGCTGACGGTGTTTCTGGCGCTGGGCAGCCTGCTTGGGTTTGGCCTTGCGTCGCGATTGCTGGGCAACGGGGCGCGGCCGCTGGCGGTGGCGTTCGCCGGGGCGCTGACCGGGGTTCCGGCCTTTGGCCTGATCATATTGTCGGCGTCGCTGACACTGCCCCCGTTGTTGAGCATGGCGACGATGCTTGCGGGTTTCGGGGCTGGGCTGTTCGGCCACGGCACGCTGACCGCGACGATGCGATCCGCGCCGCGTGACCAGATCGGGCTGGCGCTGGGCGCGTGGGGAACGGTGCAGACCACAGCGGCGGGCGTGGCGATTGCGGTCGGAGGCGTTATCAGGGACGTGCTGGAAAACGCGCCCGCAGCAGGGGCTTCGGCGGCGGATCCGTATATTCCCGTCTTCGGGCTGGAGATTGCGTTGCTGCTGCTGGCGCTGATCGTGGCGCTTCCGCTGCTGCGCGCAACACTTGCAGAGCCGGACATCAGCCCTACTATCGGAAAAGAGGCTGCTTCGGGACCATAGATCCAAGGGCCGGAGCGGGGCCAGAATGATTGCGTAGACACTGATTGCGTAGACTATGAATGCGTAGGCTGGGCTATCGAACAACAGGGTGACACATGACAACGATCATCACGAGATTATACGCCAACACCGCTGCTGCACAGGCCGCGGTGGCTGACCTCATGGGCCGCGGCCACGGCGAGGATTACATCGACATCATATCGCGCGAAGGTGATGGCACGGTCAGGGACCGGATGCTTGCGGCGCGGGTCAGCAGCGCGGCGGCGGCGGCCTATGCCGCGCCGGTGTCGAACGGCAATGCGCTGGTCGTGGTCCGGGCGCCGTTCAACCCAGTCGGGGCCGCACGCAACGCGATGCGCGCGCTGGACCGGCATCCCTCGATCAAGGTCGGGCTCGACAGCGAAGACGAATACATCCGCGAACAGCCGCGTGTTGAAGTTCGTGGCAGCATCTTGATGAACCATCCGCTGTTCATGTCGCATGACATGGCGGCGCGGGAACGGGGCACGGTGTCCAGTGCCTTTGGCGTGCGCACGCTGTCGCCGCAAAAGACCAAGACCTCGGCGATTTCGGGCGGGGGGTTCATGTCAACCAAGCTGCTGCCGTTCGCCTTGTTGTCGCGGTCCAAGGAAAAGAGTTCGGTGATCAAGGATGGCTGGCAGTTGTCGACAGCCCTTGGCATCCCCACGATTTCCCGGCGCTAGGCCGCCGCCATTGCAATAAAGAACGGCGCGCCATTGCTGGCGCGCCGTTTTTGTTGGTGCAGCTTTTGTTGGAAACGGGGGCGCGGCGAGCCACGCCCCCGTTTGATCACATGCCGAGCGAAGCCTTGTAGAGCGCGATCTGGCTGTCGCGGCCGATTTCGTCGGTGATCTTTTCCCAGGCTGCGGCGATGGCGTCTGCCGTTTCCTGCGCGCTGGCGTATTGGCCGGCGTAGCCCTTGGACAGTTCATCCTCGGCAACCGAATAGTATTGGAAGATGCCGGGAATGCGCGGCTCCACCGCCGGGTTGGGGTGGTTGTAGCTGTCGAGGTTGGAGCCAAGGTAATCTTCGACAAAGTCCTTGTCGTAGCCCGCGGTAACCCATTCGTCATAGTTGAAGTTGGAGTTGCGGTAGGGCTGGAAGCCCGACGGATAGGCCGACATCCAGAGCGAGATGTCCTTGCCGCCCAGATGGGCTGCTGCCGACCATGCGGCCTTGCGCTTTTTCTCATCCGCCGAGACGCGGTTGGTGACGTAGACACCCCAGCCGAGGTAGGCCATATTCGGCGCCTCGTTGTAGGTTTCTTCCCAGGCCGACGTCGCGGCATTGTAGACGCGGTCGGAGCCGCGGTTGATGCCGAAGCCGATGACATCACCGACGACCGAGGTGTCGGAGGTGCGGGCATTGGATCCGATGTCGCCCCACCACATCAGCATCGAGCCGGTTCCGGCCAGGAACTGCGAGAAGCCGGTGGTGCCGGGGTCGGCGTTGATCTGGTCGGCGGGATAAGCGCCAGCCGCGATCAGATCCATCACGTCCTGGATGGCCTGCACCCAGCCCGGATTGTTGACGCGGGGTTTCATCGTCTCGGGGTCGAACAGCCATGCAGGATCCGACGGATGCTTTACATAAGCCGCCGCGCGGTTTTCCAGGAAGTAGAAGCCAAAGCCGCCCCAACC
>NZ_JANMET010000068.1:0-5370 GCF_031377265.1 Tabrizicola sp.
CCAAAGCCGCGACCGAACCGACCGACAGGTCGATCCCGCCAGTCATGATGACAAAGCACATTCCCAGCGAGATCAGCGCGAACATGGAATTGTAGCGCAGCACGCTGAGGATGTTGAACGACCCCAGGAAATTGTCGTACCGCAGACCGCCGAACAGGATCAGTGCAAGAAGTGCCAGAACAACACCGTAGCTGGCCAGCATCTGGCCCCAGTTCACCCCGCGCCTCATGCCGTCCGCCCCCGTTCCTGCAGCCAGACCGCACCGATGATGATGGCCGCCTTGACCACGAGTGCCGCCGCATCCGGCACTCCGTTGGCCAGCAGCGTATAGCGGACCAGCTGGATGATCAGCGCACCCAGAAGCGTGCCGATGATCGTGGCGCGTCCGCCGCTGAGCAGCGTTCCCCCGACGGCCACAGCGGCAATCGCGTCAAGCTCCATCCCCATGCCGACCAGATTGGCATCCGAAGCCGAGTTGATGGCGATCACCACCAGCCCCGCCACCCCGGCCAAAGCGCCCGAAATGGCATAGACCGCGATCTTGATCCGCCCGGTGGCGATGCCCGACAGCCGCGCCGCACGTTCGTTGCCACCGATCGCCAGAACCTGACGGCCAAAGCTGGTGCGCGCCAGCAGCCAGGCCGCCAGCGCCACGATGCAAACCATGATGATCACCTGCGCGGGAATCCCGAACGGGCGGCCAAGGCCGATCCACTGGAACTCGGGCACCTTGAACACCTGCAGGTTGCCGTTGGTCATCACTTGCGCGATGCCGCGACCAGCGATGAACAGGACCAGCGTGGCCACGATGGGTTGAATCCGGAATCGCGCGATCAGCCAGCCGTTGAACGCCCCAAGCAACGTCGTTACGGCCACCGCCACGAACATGGCGACCGCCACCGCTGCCGGAACCCAGCCGATCTCGACCAGATTTCCCAGGAAGATCATCGGCGCGATGGCGCCCGAAATCGCCATCAGCGACCCGACCGAAAGGTCGATGCCGCCGGTCGCGATCACCAGCGTCATGCCGACCGCCACGATCACGATGTTGCAGACCTGCGTCAGGTTGACGTTCAGAGTCTGCCAGGTCGCGAAATTCGGGGTGACCGCGAAATTGAAGATCAGCAGCACCACAAGCGCCAGCGCGGTGCCGTAGCGTGCCAGCAGAAGTTTGACGCCCGACCAGTCAGCCATGCCCGACCCCATGCGCCATGGCACCCAGAACGGCGGCCTCGGTCAGCCCGTCGCGCGGCAGATCGGCCACGCTCAAGCCTTCGCGCAGCACAAAGACCCGGTCGGCACCTTCGACCACTTCCTCAAGCTCGGACGAGATCATCAGGACGGCCAGCCCGTCATCGGCTAAGGACCGGATTAGCCGCTGGATCTCGTCCTTGGCGCCCACGTCGATGCCCCGCGTCGGCTCGTCCAGGATCAGAAGGCGCGGCGACATCGCCAGCCAGCGCGCAAGCAGCACCTTCTGCTGATTGCCACCTGACAATTCGCGGATCTTCTGGCCCGGGCCGGCGCATTTGATCCCGAGCGCCGCGATGAAGCGGGCGACGATCGCGCGCTGTCGGGTCTCGTCCACGATGCCGCTGCGGCCCAGTACCGGACGCAGCGCCAGCATCATGTTATCGGCGACGCTCATGTCGGGCACGATGCCCTCGATCTTGCGATCCTCAGTGCAAAACCCCATGCCTGCGCGGATCGCATCGGCGGGTTGACCGGGCTGAAAAGGACGATCCGCGACCGCCATGCTGCCCGAACGTGCCATCGCGTCGCCGAAGATCAGCCGTGCAGTTTCCGACCGGCCCGACCCGAGCAGACCCGCGAGACCGACGATCTCGCCCTCGGCCACTGCAAGATCGACCCGGCGCACGTGACGCCCGTCCGACAGGCCGCTGGCCCGCAGAACGGTGGCGCCGGGCGCGCGTGCCGGTACGCCAAAGCCGGTCTTGCGTCCCTCGGTCCGCGCGACATCGCGGCCCAGCATGGTCGAGACCAGTTCCAGCTTGTCGGTCTCTTCGATCCGCGCGACCCTCACGGTGTGCCCGTCGCGCATGATGGTGACGCGGTCGCAGACCTGATAGAGTTCATCCAGTTTGTGGCTGACGAAGATCACCGAGATGCCCTCGGCCTTCAGCCCCCGGATCACGGTGAACAGCACCTGTATTTCGCGGTCGTCCAGCGACGAGGTCGGCTCGTCCATGATGACCAACCGCGCCGAAAACCCCACCGCGCGCGCGATGGCCACCATCTGCTGCGTCGCGGTAGAAAGCTGCGACAGTGGCTGATCCACGTCGATGGCAAGCTTGAACCGCGCCAGCAGCCGCCGCGCCTCGGCCCGCATCGCCGCCCAGTCCAGCAGTCCGAACCGCCGCATCTCGCGCCCCAGACAGATGTTTTCGGCGACCGAGCGTTGCGGCACCAGGTTGATTTCCTGATAGATCGTGCTGATGCCGGCGTCCTGTGCTGCACGCGGGGACGCGGCCTCGAAAGGGCGACCCTCGAATGTGATCTCGCCCGAGGTCTTGCGGTGATACCCGGTCAGAACCTTGATCAGCGTTGATTTTCCGGCACCGTTCTGCCCGATCAGGGCGTGAACTTCGCCGGGCTCGACAGTCAGCGATGCGTCGGTGAGGGCGGCAATGCCGCCGAAGGTCTTGCTGATGGACTGCATCGACAAAAGGGGTGGCGGCATGATCTTCCGGATGTTGAAGGCGGGCCCCTCCCGAAGCCGAAACCCTGAGGGTCGTGGGGGCCGGGCCTGTTCGATGGGGAACTTGCAGGAAGGACGGCGCACGCACCGTGGCCCTGTCCGCCGCGAGGAGGAAACCATACCGCGGGGATCTGGCACACGGAGCGTGCAGGTGCGGCACGCTTTCGCCAACCGCACCTGTTCGGGGTCAGTACGCCGTCGCCAGGCTTTCGGCCGCGTTGGTGATGTCGTAGAACCGGTCCGGATTGATCAGCTTGGCCGGGATCACTTCGCCATTCGCATAGGCCACCGCCGTGTCGAACGCCTTGGGTCCGAACAGCGGGCTGCATTCGCAGACCGCCGCGACCTTGCCGTCGATGATCAGCTGCACGATTTCCTTGCCGCCGTCGATCGACAGGATCATCACGTCCTTGCCCGCAACCTTGCCGGCCGCCTCGACCGCCGAGATGGCACCGATCGCCATTTCGTCGTTATGGGCATAGATGATGTCCGCGTCGGGATGCGCCTGCAGCAGCGTTTCGGCCACCTGTCGACCCTTGTCGCGGGCGAAATCGCCGGTCTGCGAGGCCAGCATGGTAAAGGCCGCGTTGGCCGCGATCACATCGTCGAAGCCCTTCTTGCGGTCATTTGCCGGCGACGAGCCCGTGGTGCCTTCCAGTTGCAGGATCTTGCTCTTGCCTCCGGCATTGGCCACCAGCCATTCGGCAACGCGCTTGCCCTCCTCGATGAAGTCGGACCCGATGAAGGTCACGTAATCCTCGCCGGCCTTTGCCAGCGACTGGTCCACGTTGCGGTCCAGCAGGATGATCGGGATATTCGCGCCCTTGGCGGCCTTGATCGCGGGGATCAGCGGCAGTTCTTCGCGCGGAGCCAGGAAGATCAGGTCGACGCCCTGCGCGATCATCGAGTTCACGTCGGCCACCTGCTTGGCGGCGGAACCCGCTGCATCGGTATAGACCATCTGCCAGCCGCGCGCGGCTGCTTCGTCCTGCATGCTCTTGGTCTGGGCCAGACGCCAGGGATTATTGCTTTCGGTCTGTGCGAAGCCGACCTTGTAGGTGTCTTTTTTCGGCAGCATCGGGGCCTGAGCGAAGGCCGCCCGGGCGAAAGCGGATGCCGCAGCAGCGGCGGCTGCCGAGACCAGTAGATGACGGCGGGAAAGGCTCATTTTCGTTCTCCTCCCAGAGATTGGACTTTGTTGCCAGTCCTCGAAAGATGCGTCACTTATAATCATCAGTCAAGCGCTACTTATGTTTATAAGTGATCGACTTCCGGAAGGCAGGCATCGCGAAATGATCTTCCAGCTTCGGGCTGGCTGCATTAATCACGCAAGGTATCAGCGGGCGACCAACAGGACGAGGGCGGATGACGGCCAACAAAAGTAGATCCGAAGACAAGGGAATCCCCCGCAACGAGCGGCGGCGCTTCAGTGTCGACGCGCCGCGACGGGTGACGATGACCGACATCGCACGCGTGGCGGGGTGTTCGCAGGCGACAGTGTCATTCGTACTGAACAAAGCCAACGGCGTGAAAATCTCGGAAGCGACGCGCAACCGCGTGATCGAGGCCGCGCGCACGCTCAACTACGCGGCGACCAGCCTTGCGCATCATGATGTCGTAGGCGGCGTGACATCCCTGAACCTCGCGCAAGTCGACATGCTGGGCTTCGTGGTCGATCAACTCGCGACCAGTCCTGAAGCCGTGGTCGCGATTGAAGGCGTGCGTCAGGCGATGCGGGATCAGGGCAGCGTGATGATGATCGCCCAGACGATGAACGACCCCGAAATGGAAGAGAGGGTTCTAAGGACGATGGTCGCCAAGGGGGCCAACGCGCTGATCTACATGACGATCTTTACCCGCAAGGTGACACTGCCAGTATGGATCGGTGATCTTGCAGTGCCGGTGATCTTGCTGAATTGCTATACCGCCGAACGGTCCTTCCCCTCCGTGATCCCAGGCGAAGTGGCGGGCGGACAGAAGGCCACGCAGCATCTGATCGACCATGGCCACCGTCGCATCGGCGTGATCACCGGCGAGCCCTGGATGGAGGCAACCCGCGACCGGCTGAAGGGATACCGGCGGGCGCTGAGCGGCGCGCGGATCGGCTTCGATCCGGCCCTGGTGATCACGGGCGACTGGTCCGCAAGTTCGGGATATGAAGGCACACGCCGCCTTCTTGCGATGGCAGAGCGTCCGACGGCCATCTTCTGCCAGAACGACCGGATGGCCATCGGATGCTATGAGGCGCTGAAAGAGGCCGGGATCGTCATTCCCGACGGAATGTCGGTGGTCGGCTATGACGACGAAGAGATCTCTCGCCATCTTCATCCGCAACTGACGACCGTGGTCCTGCCGCAGCGCGCTATGGGGGCATGGGCCGTCAAGGTGATCGCGACAGGGCCAGAACAGGCGACCGAAGGCTATCCAGTCACCAAACTTGACTGCGACCTGATCGCTCGCCTGTCGGTGACGCGTCCGCCGTACGTTTCAGAAGAAATATCACCGGACCGGACCCCGATCGGCTGATCCGGATCACTCCGCCCCCATCACCAGACCCTCGATGTCGTGTTTTTGGGTGATCGGCACCAGCGTGTCGACGACACGGCAGACCAGATGTTCGCGAACCTCTGCAGGCAAGGCATCGTAGTAGC
>NZ_JANMET010000078.1:0-23375 GCF_031377265.1 Tabrizicola sp.
TCGGGGTCGATCTCTTTCACCAGCGTGGTCACCGCCAACCCTTGCGCGGTGATGTCCGCCACCACGGCCTTGCGCGCTTCGAACCGGTCCAACCCCCGGTACTTCTCCGGCACCAGGTTCAGACTGTCGACCTCGGCCTCGGTCGTCGCCGCCCCCGCCGCAATCGCCCGCGCGCGCAAAACGGCGTCGGCATAGGGCGCGCCATCGGCCCGCATCGCGCCGCGCGTGTCCATCAGCCGGTAGCAGGGGATCGCGTTGCGCTTGGCCACCGCATAATCGTTGAAATCATGCGCCCCAGTGATTTTCACGGCACCCGACCCGAACAACGGATCGGGGTATTCATCGGTGATGATCGGGATCAATCGGTCGCACAGCGGCAAATGCACCATCTTGCCGATGATCGGCGTATAGCGCGCGTCCGACGGATGCACCGCCACCGCGCCGTCGCCCAGCATCGTCTCGGGCCGGGTGGTCGCAATGCTGATGTAATCCCGCATCTCGCGCAGCGTCACCGCGCCGTTTTCATCTTTCTCAACGTATTCATAGGTTTCCCCGCCCGCGAGGCGGTACTTGAAGTGCCACATATTGCCCGCAACCTCGATATTCTCGACCTCAAGGTCGGAAATCGCCGTCTCGAAATGCGGGTCCCAGTTCACCAGCCGCTTGCCGCGATAGATCAGGCCCTTGTTGTAAAGATCGACAAAGACCTTGATCACCGCGTCATGAAAGTTATCGTCCATGGTGAACGCGGTGCGCGACCAGTCGCAGGATGCCCCCAGCCGCTTCAACTGGCCCAGAATCGTCGCCTCAGATTTGACCTTCTGTTCCCAGACCTTGGCGGTGAACGCCTCACGCCCCAGTTCGCGGCGGCCCGGCTGTTGGGACAGTGCCAGTTCCCGCTCAACCACCATCTGCGTGGCGATCCCGGCATGGTCGATGCCGGGCTGCCATAGCGTGTCATGCCCCCGCATCCGGTGCCAGCGCGTCAGAATGTCCTGCAACGTGTTGTTGAACGCATGCCCCATGTGCAGCGACCCGGTCACGTTCGGCGGCGGGATCACGATGGAAAATGCCTCTGCACCCGGCCGCGCATTGGCCCCGGCCTTGAAGGCACCCGATGCCTCCCACGCAGCGTAAATCCGGGCTTCGGCCTCGGCGGCGTTGAAGGTCTTTTCCATCGGCATGTGCAGCGTCCCCTTGGTTCGGGGCGTTCTACCGCGACGCGGCGGGAAGGGGAAGCATCAGATAAGCGTCAGGCAGGCCAGCACGCGCCCGTTTTGACAGGCTGCCGGTCGGCTGCTATGCCACGTCGATGACCCAACCGGAACAAAAGCCATATCACCACGGTGATCTGCGCGCGGCCCTGCTTGACGCTGCAGAACAGGAATTGGTCGCCCGCGGCGTCGAAGCGTTTTCGTTGCGCTCCGTGGCCAAGCGGGCGGGCGTCAGTCACGCAGCCCCGGCGCATCACTTCGGCGACACTGGCGGTCTGCTGACTGCATTGGCGGCTGACGGGTTCCGCCGGTTCCTTGGCTTCCAGCTTCGGCGCGAGGCTTCGGCCTCGGCCGATCCCGTGTCGCAGCTGGCGGGGGCCGGGCTGGGCTACATCGACTTTGCCATGGCGCATCCCGCGTTGTTCCGGCTGATTTTCACCTCGGCACGGATCAACCGCGAAGATCCGGGGTTTCTTGCCGTCGCGCAGGCTTCCTACCAGCACCTGCTTGCAATAACCCGCACTGCCGGCGGCAATGACTCCGATATCCCCGCCGTTTGGGCCGGCGCGCATGGTCTGGCCGATCTGCTGATGTCCGGGCAGTTGCCCGCGCTGGCCCGCATGCAACCCGCAGACCGCGACCGGGCACTGGCCGCGGCGATGAAACGCAGCTTTCCCAGCGGCGCGCATCGTCCAGACAGCACCTGAGGATCAGACCGCCCGGTCGATCTTGGTGCTCAGATGGATCAGGCTTTCCGATCCCTTTACCCCGGTCATCGCGCCGATCTGATCCAGTACCTGATCCAGCACTTGCGTGTTCGGGCAGGCGATCTGCATCAACAGATCGAACCGCCCGCTAGTGGTAAACACCCGCTCGATCTCGGCAATCGACTTCAGTCGGGTCAACACCGCCGCCTGCGCACGCGGCTCGATCGTCAGCAGAACCGACGCCCGGAGCCGCCCTTCGCGCGCGCCTTCGCCCAGCTTCAGCGTGTAGCCCGCGATCACGCCCGACGTCTCCAGCCGCTCCAGCCGCGCCTGAATCGTCGACCGCGCCACCTTCAGCCGCCGCGACAACGTGGCCACCGACATTCGTGCATCGGCCCCCAGCAGCCCCAGAATGTTGCGATCCAGCTCATCCATACATTATGCCCACCTTTTCCGTCATTATAACGACGTTTCACGTCAATTATAGAGTTTTGTTCGGTGAAGTTGTAACCCATATGAGCCATCCTCAGTTGCAGGAAAAGGGCGGCTCATACGCACCTGGCCTGGTTGGAAAAAACCACGCTAGCTGCTGCCGCCGGGTGCAACCGGAGGAGGGCTCGCGTCTTGTTGGCAGAAAGGATCACGCCGATGGGACTGTCCAAAACGATCTGGACCAATCCGACCGAATTCCTCCGCACGCAACAGCCGGAAAACCCCGTGCTGTTCTTTGCGCCCTCGGCTGCTCAGGCGGCAGCGCGTCGGTTTATCGACGGCTTTCCCGGCATGGTCACCTATGCGGTGAAATCCAACCCCGGCGAAGCGATGGTTGAAAACCTCGCCGCAGCGGGCATTCGTGGCTATGACTGCGCGTCGCCATATGAGATCGACCTGATCCGCCGGTTGGCCCCGGATGCAGCGATTCATTACAACAACCCGGTGCGCGCGATCCACGAGATTGAATTCGCGGTGGCGCAGGGGGTGAAATCCTACAGCGTTGATTCGAAATCTGAACTGGCAAAGCTGATCCGCATGGTTCCAGCCGAAGGCAGTGAAATCTCGGTGCGCTTCAAGCTGCCGGTCGCCGGTGCTGCTTACAATTTCGGCGCCAAGTTCGGTGCCACCTCCGAAGTGGCGGTGGACCTGCTGAAGGACGTGGCTGAGGCCGGCTACATCCCGTCGCTGACCTTTCACCCCGGTACGCAGTGCACCGATCCCGCTGCGTGGGAATTCTACATCCGCGAGGCAGCAGTGATTGCCGCCAACGCCGGTGTCACCATCGCGCGGCTGAACGTCGGCGGCGGCTTTCCGAACCACCGACTGGCGGCCATCGTGCCGCAGCTGGAGACCACGTTCCAGTTGATCGACCGCGTTGCCACCGAAGCCTTCGGCGCTGACCGCCCGCTTTTGGTCTGCGAGCCGGGTCGGGCCCTTTGCGGCGATGCGTTCTCGCTCGCTGCACGGGTCAAAGCGGTGCGCGATGGCACGCATGTGTTCCTGAATGATGGGGTCTACGGCACGCTCACCGAATTGCCGATGATCGGCGTGATTGACCGGATGGAAGTGCTGACCGCCGACGGCACCCGGCGCAGTGGCGACATCCAGCCCCGCATCGTGTTTGGCCCGACCTGTGATTCGGTCGACCGTCTGCCGGGGGAACTGCCACTGCCCGCCGACATCGCCGAGGGCGATTACGTGATCTGGCATGGCATGGGGTCCTACTCCACCGTCACCAACACCCGCTTCAACGGCTTCGGCGAACTGCAGCTTGCGACAGTTCTGGGACTAAGGCTCTAAAGCAACCAAATCGCTGACCAAATCAAGCGCCCGGCTGGACATTTCCCGCCGGGCGCTTAGCGTTTGCAGGATGGAGGCGACTGCATGAAATTTGGCATGGCTCAACCACTGCTTCGGCGTGAGGATCTTCGGTTTCTGACCGGAACCGGGCGCTACGTCGCCGATCTGGTGCCCAAGGGCGCGCTGCATGCGGTGTTCCTGCGCTCGGACCACCCGCATGGCGAGATCCGCGCGCTGGACCTGACCGCCGTGCGGGCCGCGCCGGGGGTGCATCTGGTACTGTCCGCAGCCGACCTGAAGGCCGCTGGCGTCAAGCTGGGGATGAAGGGCGAACAGATCGAAACCCGTGATGGCGGCAAAGGGGCCGCACCGGAACGCCCGGTTCTGGCCAGGGGCCGGGTGCGTTTCGTGGGTGAGGCAATGGCCGTAGTGGTGGCTGAAACGCTTGACGCAGCACAGGACGCGATTGATCTTATTAAGTTCGATATCAGCCCCTTGGAAGCCATCCTTCATCTTGAACCTGAAGAGCCGTCCCTGCACGCTGAGGCCCCCCGCAACCTTGCCTTCGACTACGTGATTGGCGACGAAGCCGGGGTTGCAGCCGCCTTCGCCGCCTCTGCGCATGTGATTGCACTGGATGTCACGCACAACCGGGTCACCGCCGCCCCGATGGAACCGCGCGCCGCCTTTGCCGAATGGGATGGCAGCCGCCTGCATCTGTGCGTGAACGGCCAGGGGGTGTGGACCCAGCGCAATGAGCTTAGCCGGATGCTGGGCCTGCCGCGTGATCAGGTCCGGGTGACCAACCCTGATGTCGGCGGCGGCTTTGGCATGAAGGCGATGACCTATCCTGAATACGTGGTGATCGCCGAAGCCGCCCGCCAGCTTGGCCGCCCGGTGGCATGGATTTCCACCCGCAGCGAGGCGATGCTGACCGACAATGCCGGGCGTGACCTGATCGCCCGCGCTGAAATCGGCTTTGATGCCAACCACCGCATCACCGGCTACCGCGTTAACCTTGTGTCCAACCTCGGTGCCTACAATTCGCAGTTCGGGCAGGCGATCCAGACGGAGCTGTTCTCCAAGGTCCTGACCGGAGTTTATGAGGTTCCCGTGGCTTCACTCGGCGCCATCGGTGTCTATACCAACTCCGTCCCCATCGACGCCTATCGCGGCGCGGGGCGGCCCGAGGCGATATTGACGATCGAACGGGTGATGGACGAGGCCGCCCGCGCCCTTGCCACCGATCCGGTGGCCCTGCGGCAAAAGAACGTGATCCGCAGCTTTCCGCACCGCACCATTGCGGGCGAAAGCATCGATGTCGGTGATTTCGCAGGCTTGCTGGATGCGGTGTCGCTGACCGCCGATGTGGCCGGTTTTCCAGCCCGCGCCGCAAAGGCCCGCGCCAGCGGCCGGATGCGCGGCCTTGGCGTTGCCTCCTACATCGAGGCAATCCTTGGCGATGCCTCCGAAACCGCGCGGCTGGTGCTGGATGATGACGGTGGCGCCACGCTTTTTGTCGGCACCCAGTCCAACGGGCAGGGCCACGAAAGCGTCTATGCCCGCATGGTATCCGAAGCGACGGGGATCGAGGCCGTGCTGGTGCGTATCGTCGAAGGCGACAGCGACCGCATCGCCAAGGGCGGCGGCACCGGCGGCTCGCGCTCCGTCACCGTACAGGGCACCGCCACTAAGGCCACGGTAACGGCGATGCTCAAGGCGCTGGCTGATTTCCTCGCGCAAGACTGGGGTGTCGGTGATGTGACTTTCCAGGACCACCGCTTTGGCGCCCCCGGCACCAACCTGCGCCTGACCTTGCCCGAGGCTGCAGCACTGGCCCGCACCCGTGGCCGCACCGATCTGATCGACCGGGCCGAACGCATCCGGCTGAACGGTCGCTCATTCCCCAACGGCGCCCATGTGGCCGAGGTGGAGATTGATCCCGAAACCGGCCATCTGACGCTGGACCGCTACACCGTGGTGGACGATTTCGGCGTGCTGGTGGCCCCCAATCTGGTCGAAGGCCAGGTGCATGGCGGCATCGCCCAGGGCTACGGTCAGGCGGTCACCGAATGGCTGGTGCAGGATGACGCGGGCCAGGTTCTCACGGGAAGTTTGATGGACTATGCACTGCCCCGCGCCGACGATCTGCCGATGATCACTTTCGCGGAACGCGGCATCCCCACCCGAACCAACCCGCTTGGCATGAAAGGCTGTGGCGAGGCGGGCACCGTCGGGGCGCTGGCGGCCATTTCCAACGCGGTGCGCGATGCGCTGGCCCCACTTGGCGTGACCCATGTCGAGATGCCGTTCACCCCCCTGCGGCTCTGGACCCTGATCGAGGAGGCACGCCACGGCACTCTTTGACCGCCTGCGCAGCTGGCTCCGGCGTGGCCCGGTTGCCGCCGTCGAACCTGCCGCCCCGCCTGAACCGGGCCGGGCGCGCGGGTCGGTGGATCATGTGGTGATCCTCGATGGCACCATGTCCTCGCTTGCCGAAGGCATGCAAAGCAATGCTGGGCGCCTGTTTCAGCTGTTGCGCGAAGACGGCATCCATGTCCACCGCCGCGTGTACTACGAACCCGGAATGCAGTGGGAGGGCTGGCTCAAGGGCCTCGCCCTGATCGAGGGGCGCGGCGTCAACGCGCAAATCCGCCGGGCCTACGGCTGGCTGGCCAGCCAGTACCGCGAGGGCGACCGGATCTTTCTGTTCGGCTATTCGCGGGGGGCCTATGCGGTGCGCTCGCTGGCCGGGGTGATTGACCGCATCGGGCTGCTCAAACGTGATCATGCCACCGAACGCGGCGTGCAACTTGCCTGGCGCCACTACGAACGCAACCCCGACAGCCCAACCGCCCGCGCCTTCGCCCGCCGGTTTTGCCACCTCGAAACCCCGATCGAAGTCGTCGGTGTCTGGGATACCGTCAAGGCCCTCGGCCTGCGACTGCCATTCTTCTGGATGCTGTCGCGCGAAGCGCACGCCTTTCACAACCACCACCTCGGCGCATCGATCCGCCACGGCTTTCACGCCCTTGCCTTGAACGAGACGCGCCTCGCCTTTGCCCCCGTGCTGTGGGACTGCCCGCCGGGGTGGGAGGGCAACATCGAACAGGTCTGGTTTCGCGGTGCGCATGGCGATATCGGCGGCCAGATCGGTGATTTCGCCGCCGCCCGGCCCTTGGCCAACATTCCCTTGGTCTGGATGCTGGAACGGGCGGAAGCTGTCGGCCTGGCGCTCCCCACTGGCTGGCATGCGCGGTTTCCCTGCGATCCGACCGCCCCAATGGTCGGCACCTGGCGCAGCTGGGGCAAGGCCTTTCTGTTCCGCCGCCCGCGCGTTGTCGGCGCCGATCGCTCTGAACGGCTGCATTCCTCGGTCAGCCAACAGCTCGGCGCTCGCTGGCTTCCCGGATTTCCCGCCGAATAGGTCTTCTGGCTTGCTCTTTGGTCAAGTACTCTCGGGGGTGCCGGGGGTGGAAAACCCCCGCTTCGCCAGTGTATCCGGAGCCGCCGATGAAGACTGTCACTGTCGCCGCCACCCAATTCGCCTGCAGCTGGGACCTGCCCGCCAACGCCGACCGCGCCGAGGCACTGGTGCGTCAGGCCGCGGCTCAGGGCGCGGAAGTAATCCTGATCCAGGAACTGTTTGCCACGCCGTATTTCTGCATCACGCAACGGCCCGAATATTTTGCCCTCGCAGCCGCAGCTGACGGGCACCCGCTGATTGCCCGCTTTGCCGCCCTTGCGCGCGAGTTGGGCGTCGTGCTGCCGCTGTCGTTCTTTGAACGCGCGGGGCAGGCGTATTTCAACTCGGTGGCGATGCTTGATGCCGATGGACGCGCCCTCGGGATCTACCGCAAAAGTCACATCCCCCAGGGGCCGGGATACGAGGAGAAGTTCTACTTCTCGCCCGGCGATACCGGTTTTCGGGTGTGGGAGACGGGCTTTGGCCGCATTGGAGTGGGCATTTGCTGGGACCAGTGGTTCCCGGAATGCGCCCGCGCGATGGCGCTGATGGGGGCCGAATTGCTGCTTTATCCCACCGCCATCGGCTCGGAACCGCCAGCGCCGGGGTATGACAGCCAGCCGCATTGGGAAACCGTGATGCGCGGTCATGCTGCCGCGAACATTCTGCCGGTGATCGCCTCGAACCGCATCGGCACCGAGGTCGCGCCCGAAGGCCGGGATGTCACCTTCTACGGATCATCCTTCCTCTGCGATCACACCGGGCAGATCGTCGCCAAAGCCTCGCGCGGCGACGAGGCGGTTCTTACCGCCAGCTTCGATCTTGCTGCCATTGCCGAACTTAGGGCCAGCTGGGGGCTGTTCCGCGACCGTCGGCCGGAAACCTATGGCCGCCTTGCAACGTTTGACGGCGCCGCACCGATGTCCTGAGGGGTTCACGCCGGAATTCGCGGCGAATTCCGGCGTGCGGGCATCAGCGGTGCCGCAGATCCACATAATCCCGCTTGGCCGGCCCAACGTACAGCTGGCGCGGGCGGCCGATCTTCTGGTTCTTTTCGGCGATCATCTCTTTCCACTGCGAAATCCAGCCGACGGTGCGGGCAATCGCAAAGATCGGGGTGAACATCGCGGTTGGAAAGCCCATCGCATCCAGGATGATGCCGGAATAGAAATCGACGTTCGGATACAGCTTCTTGGAGATGAAGTAATCATCCTCAAGCGCAATCCGCTCCAGCTCCTTGGCCACTTGCAGCGTGGGGTTGTTATGGACGCCCAACAGATCCAGCACCTCATCCGCGCTTTGCTTCATCACCGTCGCGCGCGGGTCAAAGTTCTTGTAGACCCGATGACCAAATCCCATCAGGCGGACGCCGGAAGTCTTGTCCTTGGCCATCTTGATGAATTCCGGGATCTTGTCGACCGATCCGATCTGGCGCAACTGCTCCAGCGCGGCCTGGTTCGCGCCGCCATGCGCCGGGCCCCAAAGGCAGGCAATACCGGCAGCGATGCAGGCAAACGGGTTGGCCCCGGACGATCCCGCCAGCCGCACGGTCGAGGTGGAGGCGTTCTGCTCGTGGTCAGCATGCAGCATCATGATCCGGTCCATCGCCTTGGCCAGAACCGGATTCACCACATAGTCCTCGGCCGGAACCGAAAAACACATGTGCAGGAAGTTACCCGCGTAATCCAATGAATTCTTTGGATATACGAACGGCTGCCCGACCGAGTACTTGAACGCCATCGCGGCAATCGTCGGCAGTTTCGCGATCATCCGGATCGCGGCAACCTCGCGCTGCCAGGGGTCGTTGATATCGGTGCTGTCGTGATAGAACGCAGCCATCGCGCCAACCACGCCCACCATCGTCGCCATCGGGTGCGCGTCGCGCCGGAACCCACGGAAGAAGTAGTGCATCTGTTCATGCACCATCGTGTGGTTGGTCACCCGCGCGCTGAAATCGGCCAATTGCGCCGGGGTTGGCAGCTCGCCGTACAAAAGCAGATAGCAGACCTCAAGGTAGGTCGACTTTTCCGCCAGTTGCTGGATCGGATAGCCACGGTGCAACAGCTCACCTTTGTCGCCGTCGATAAAGGTGATGGCGCTTTCGCAAGCGGCCGTCGAGGTGAAGCCCGGATCAAAGGTGAACACATCCGCTTCGCCATAAAGCTTTCGAATATCAAGCACATCCGGCCCGAGCGTCGGGGAAAGCACCGGCAGATCATAGGTGCTTCCGTTCAGGCTCAGCTTGGCGACTTTGTCGGTCATGTCTTCTCATCCCCGGTTTGGCGGGCCGCCCATGTGGCAGGGGCGGGCCCGTGGCGAATATCCTGCACCCAACTCCGGGTGCCTTCAAGGCCGGGTCCGCTGCGTCACTGCGCAGCGTCGGTCAACCTTGCAACCGTCTCGTCCCGACCGATGACCAGCATCATGTCGTAGACGCTCGGCGTAACAGTTTTGCCCGCAATGGCCGCGCGCAACGGTGCCGCAAGTTTGCCGAAACCAATTCCGTGCGCGGCCGCAGCATCAGCCAGAATGGGTTCCAGCGCCTCTTTCGTCCAGCTAGCATTTTGCAGGCGCGGCGTCAATTCACGCAGTATACCACGGGATACCGAATCCAGCGTCGCCGCTGCCAGCGGGTCCGCCACGACCGGTCGCGAAATCAATGAAAACTGCAGTTTTTCAATGAGGTCCGGGAAGGTCTTCGCACGATCTTTCACGGCGGGCAGGGCGTTTGCCACCCGATCATGCTGCGCCGGCGTCAGCGCCGGTTGCGCCGCAGCTGCAAGGTAGCCTTCCAGTTCATGCAGCAGCGCGGCATTGTCCATCATCGCGATATGATGCCCGCAAGTGTTTTCCAACTTCTTAAAATTCAGCCGCGCCGGGGCCCGCCCGATGCCCTTCAGGTCGAACATCTGCACCGCCTCCTCGGTGCTGAAAATCTCGGCGTCGCCCTGCGCCCAGCCCAGCCGCGTCAGATAGTTGCGCATCCCCGCCGCCGGATAGCCCATCGCCTGATACTCTTCGATCCCGGTCGCGCCGTGGCGTTTCGACAGCTTCTTGCCATCCGGCCCGTGGATCAGCGGGATGTGCGCCCAGACCGGAATCCGCCAGCCCATCGCGTCATAGACCATCTGCTGGCGCGCTGCGTTGTTCAGGTGATCATCACCGCGGATCACATGTGTCACCCCCATGTCATGGTCATCCACCACCACCGCCAGCATGTAGGTCGGTGTCCCGTCGGACCGCAGCACGATCATGTCGTCCAGCGTTTCGTTCTTGATCACCACCCGGCCTTGCACTTCATCCACGATCACCGTCTCGCCGGTGCGCGGCGCCCGCATCCGGATCACATAGGGCGCGTCGGGGTAGCCGGTCGGATCAGCATCGCGCCACGGGCTGAGGAACACCGCATAAGATGCGCCCTCGGCCTCTTTCGCAGCCCTGAACGCGGCGATTTCTTCTTGCGTGGAAAAGCACTTGTAAGCCGTTCCTCGTGCAAGCATCTCATGCGCCACCTCGGCATGACGGTCGCGGCGCTCGAACTGGCTGACCACCTCGCCGTCCCAGTCAAGGCCGAGCCACGTCAATCCTTTCAGGATCGCTGCCGTCGCCTCGGGCGTAGATCTTTCGCGGTCGGTATCCTCGATCCGCAGCAAGAATTTACCGCCGCGGCCACGGGCATAAAGCCAGTTGAACAGTGCCGTCCGCCCGCCGCCGATGTGCAGATAGCCCGTCGGCGAAGGTGCAAACCGGGTGACGACCTGAGGTTCCGATGCAGCGGACATAAGCGGTTAACCTTTCAGAAACCATGACAGCGCTAGGCTGGCCCTCGTGTTTAGGCAATCGCAAGGCGGGAAACAAGGTGGCGGCCCTGATGCGCATTCTCGGCTGGCCGTTCCACGCTCTGTTGCAGGCGCGCGGCAGCCTGTTTCCGTGGATTCCGGTGTTCATCGGCATCGGCATCGCGGTCTGGTTTGCGGTTGCGACCGAACCTGTCCTGGCCACCTACACCGTTGCCGCCGGCCTTGTTGGCCTTGGCTTTGCCATCCGTCTGCGGGGCCCTGATCTGCTGCATCCGCTGGCCATAGCGGTTGCCTGCGTTGCGGCGGGCTGGATCGCGGCGGGCGTGCGCGCCAATCTGCAAGCCTCCCCGATGCTGGACTGGCGCTATTACGGCCCCGTTGAAGGCCGCATCGTCGACATCGACCGCTCGCAATCTGATGCGCTGCGCCTGACGCTCGACCAAGTGGTGCTGCGCGAGGTGTCTCCGGCGCGCACGCCCGTCAGGGTGCGGGTGTCGCTACAGGGCGACCAGCCGTGGCTAAAGCCGTCGCCGGGGCAGGTGTGATCCTGACCGCCTTTCTCTCTGCCCCCGAAGGCCCGGTGGAACCGGGCGGCTTCGATTTCCGCCGCATGGCGTTTTTCCAGCAGCTTGGCGCGGTCGGCTATTCCCGCACGCCCCTGCTTTTGCTGGAAGAACCGGTCGCCGGTGAGGCGGTGATCAGCCGCCTGCGCAGCTACCTGACCCAAGCCATGCTGGCCGAGATGCCGGGCCAGGCCGGTGCTTTCGCCGCCGGGGCAATGACTGGCGACCGCTCTGCCATCACCCAGGACACGGTAAAGGCGCTGCGTGACAGCTCGCTGGCGCACCTTCTGGCAATTTCGGGAATGAACATGGCCTTCCTCGTGGCCTTTGTCTTTGGTCTGATCCGTTATGGCCTGGCGCTGATCCCGCCGGTGGCGCTGCGGGTGAACACCAAAAAGGTCGCGGCCGGGGTCAGCTTTGGCGTGGCGCTGTTCTATCTGCTGCTGTCGGGCTCCAACGTTGCCACCGAACGCGCCTTCATCATGGTGTCGGTGATGCTGGGGGCAGTGCTGCTGGACCGCCGGGCACTGACCCTGCGCACCGTGTCAATCGCGGGGATCATCCTGCTCATCGCCCGGCCCGAAAGCCTGACGGAGCCGGGTTTCCAGATGTCTTTCGCCGCCACCGTGGCGCTGATCGCGGGCTTTGCCGTGCTGGATCGTGCCGTCTTGCGCGAACGCATGCCAAGGTGGACGGTGCCCGCCTTCATGCTGGTGTTCAGTTCCGTCATCGCGGGCTTTGCCACCGCGCCTTACGCCGCCGCGCATTTCAACCGCTTTACCGATTATGGCCTGCTGGCCAATCTGTTGACCGTGCCGGTGATGGGGGCCGTGGTGATGCCTGCGGGGGCGGTCGCGGCGCTTCTCGCTCCGATCGGCCTGGCTGGCCCCGCGCTTTGGGTGATGCAGCAGGGGTCGGCCTGGATTCTCTGGGTCGCGCATTGGATCGCGGGGTTGGACGGCGCGGTCACCGCCATCCCGACCCCGGGGCCCTGGGTGATGCCGCTAATCACGCTGGGCGGGATCTGGATCATCCTGTGGCGGGGCAGGGCGCAACTGGTGGGCGTGGCCGCATTGGCTGCGGCCTTCGCGTTGTGGACGCAGGCCGAACGGCCGCCGCTGATCATCTCAGCGGATGGCAAGCTTTTGGGCCTGATCGGGCCAGAGGGCCGCGCGCTGTCGGCGGCGTCGGGCGGTGGCTTTGCGGCGCAGAACTGGCTGGAGGATGATGGCGATCTGGCGGATCAAAAGCTGGCCGCCGCGCGCCCGGGCTTTACCGGCATCAAGGGCGAGGTGTGGTTTACCATCGGCGCGGACAAGGCCGTGGCGATCTCGGGCAAAGGCGCGCTTGACCGCCTTGCCCCGGCTTGTGCCACTGGCGCGCTCGTGATCCTGGCAGAGGAGGCCGAGGTTATCCCGCCGGACTGCCGCCTGATCGACCAGCTGTTGCTGCGGGAAACCGGGCCTTTGGCGTTCTGGCCGGGTTCTGAGGGGCCGAAGGTGGTAAAGACCAAGGCGCAGTCGCGCATCTGGTCGGGCAAGATAACGGCGGCGCGCCCGTTTCCCAGCCTCTCAGGCCAAGACCCGCCTCTGGCGGTGACCGCCGCCGATCAGGCCCGGATCAACCCACCATGATACACCAGATGATAGACAACCTCGGTATCGCGCCCGGCGTCACTGCTGATCGTCTCGCGCCCGGTGAACGCATCAACGCTGCCTGTCGTGGTGTCCTCATAGGTAAAGTCGCTATGGCGGTACCGAAAACCGCCTAGGAACCGCCCCTCACGATACAACGCCGACAGTGCAGCGCGGATCACCTCGCCCGCCTCGGCAGCGGTGATCGCGGCGTCATTCAGGATGGCTCCGTGGTAATTCATCGCCCAGACAGGTCGGCCCCGATGCCAGACCACCTCTTGCCCCAGGAAATCCGTGCCACCGAAATAGCTGTCCAGATAGGACCACGGTCCTTCGGCATGGCGCAGATCATGCGCCCCCCGCCACGACGCTCGGCAGGACTGGCCCTTGCCCACATAGCAGGCTGCCTTGGCCGCCACGACAAAGGCCTCAAGCCCCCGAATCTCAGGCCCCCGAATCTCAGGCGCCCGAATCCAAAGCTCTGGCATCAATAGCTGCGGATCAGGCCCACCAGACGCCCTTGCACCTTGACCAGATGGTCAGGGAACACCCGCGTCTCATAGGCCGGGTTCGCCGCCTCCAGCGCGATCATCCCGCCCTTGCGGTGAAAGCGTTTCAGCGTTGCCTCATGGTCTTCGACCAACGCCACCACGATATCGCCATTCTCGGCGGTGGCTTGCTCGCGGATCACCACGATATCGCCATCGTTGATGCCTGCGTCGATCATCGAATCGCCTTTGACTTCAAGCGCATAGTGCTGGCCCTTGCCCGACAGCATCGAACCCGGCACCGTCACATGATGCGACACTTCGGAAATCGCTTCGATCGGCACGCCAGCGGCAATCCGGCCCATCACCGGCAGTTCCATGGCATGGATCGTGTCAACCGGCATTGCACCGCGCGGCGGATCGATCCGGTCGCCTGCAATCACCCGGGGCGAAAAGCCCGGCTTTTCCATCGCCTCAGGCAGCTTGATGATTTCCAGCGCGCGGGCGCGGTGGGCCAGCCGGCGGATGAAGCCGCGTTCCTCCAGCGCCGTGATCAGCCGGTGAATGCCGGATTTCGACCGCAGGTCCAGCGCATCCTTCATCTCGTCGAACGAGGGCGGTACCCCGTCCCGGTCCATCCGGTTCTTGATGAAATCCAGAAGTTCCAACTGCTTGCGCGTCAACATGACCGGGTCCCCCCAATAGGTGTTAACACAATGTTCTGCCCGTGTTCCCGGTTTGTGTCAAGCATTTCTCGCGGCCCCCGGCAGATGGCCCCGGCAGATGATGCGTCAGATCGAATGATAGCTGACAATCTCGCCTGCGCGGCGCGGCCCGTCATCCACCGGGCGGATCAGCAGCGCATCCGCCTCGCCCAGAATCGACAACAGCGCCGAATCCTGCCGCTCGAACGGAGTGATCAGAGGCAAATCTTCGCCCTCGGTCAGCCGCGCCCGCATGTAATGCGCACGCGCCCCGTTCGCGGCCACATCGGCACCCAGCCGGGCACGGCGGGCCAAGGGCGGCACAGCCCCCTGGCCCAGCATCGCCCGGATCATCGGCAGCAGGAACAGATGCCCGCAGACAATCGCCGACACCGGGTTGCCCGGCAGGCCCAGCAACGGCACGCCCTTCAGCCGTCCGGCCATCAACGGCTTGCCCGGCCGCATCGCGATTTTCCAGAACGCGTGCTCCAGCCCCGCGACCCGGCCCACCAGATCATGGTCACCGACCGAGGCTCCTCCGATCGTGACAATCAGATCGGCGTCCGACGCAAGGTCCAGCACCAGTGCCAGCTCGGCCATATTGTCGCGCGCAATCGGCAACAGACGCGCCTCTGCGCCTTCGGCCTCGGCCAGCGCCTTCAGCGCAAAGCTGTTGGACGCGATGATCTGGTCCGGTCGCGGCACCTCGCCCGGCATCACCAGCTCGTCGCCAGTGGCAATGATCGCCACCACCGGGCGGCGGGTCACCGGCACCCCTGCCACATTCATCGCCGCCAGCAGCGCCAGGTCATTGGCCCGCAACCGCCGCGGCGACAGGCTGTCACCCACCCGGAAGTCCTGCCCCAGCGGGCGGATATGCAGCCCCGCGTCAGCCCCCGGTTTCACGGTAGTCCGCGTGCCATCGACCGCCACATCCTCCTGGATGATCACCCGCGTCGCACCCTGCGGCACTGGCGCACCGGTGAAGATTCGCACCGCCTCGCCCGGACCAACCGCGCCTACAAACGCATGCCCCGCACCAGCCTCGCCGATCAGCACAAAGCTGGCACCAGGCCCCGGATCGCCCGCAACCGCATACCCATCCATCGCCGAGGCCGCGAACGGCGGCTGGTCGCGCCGCGCCACGGCAGGCCGGCACATCCAGCGGCCATGCGCGGCGGCAAGCGGCACCGTCTCTTGCGCCAGTGGGGTTGCAAGCGCCAGACACTGCGCCAGCGCCGCTTCAACCGAAATCACGGCTTCGCCTCGTAAAGGCCCGATTTTCCGCCATCTTTCAGCAACAGCCTGACGCCTTCGATCACCAAGGATTTCTCTACTGCTTTGACCATGTCATAGACGGTCAGCGCCGCCACCGACACCGCAGTCAGCGCCTCCATCTCCACCCCGGTCTGGCCCGAGGTTTTGACCGTGGCCTCGATCCGCACCCCCGGCAGGGCCGGATCGGCCACCAGTTCCACCGCCACCTTGGTCACCGGCAACGGGTGGCACAGTGGGATCAGATCCGCCGTCCGCTTGGCCGCCATGATGCCCGCAAGCCGCGCCACGGCCAGCACATCACCCTTCTTGGCGCGGCCTTCCGTGATCAGCGCCAGCGTCGCCGCACTCATCCGCACGAAGCCTTCGGCCACCGCGACCCGGTCAGTCACCGCCTTGCCCGACACATCAACCATATGCGCCTGACCCCGGTCATCGAAATGCGACAGCCCCGGCTTGTCGGACCCGCTCATAGCCCGCCCTGCGCAGTCAGCGGTCGTGCCAGAATGGTCCGCGTCGCTTCGGCCACATCGGCCTGGCGCATCAGGCTTTCACCGATCAGGAAACAGCGCGCGCCGTATTGCGCCAGATCGGCCAGATCGGCGGGCGCAAACAGCCCGCTTTCGGCCACGATCAGCCGATCTTCTGGCACCAGCCGCGCCAGCCGCCGCGTCGTCTCCAGCGTCACCTCGAAGGTGTGCAGGTTGCGGTTGTTGATGCCGATCAGCGGCGATTTCAACCGCGCCGCACGCTCCAGTTCCATCTCGTCATGCACCTCGATCAGCACGTCCATGCCAAGCTCGATCGCCGCTGCTTCCAGTTCCGCCGCCTGCGCATCCGACAGCGACGCCATGATGATCAGGATGCAATCGGCGTTCAGCGCCCGCGATTCCGTCACCTGCCAGGGGTCATAGAGAAAATCCTTGCGCAGGCAGGGCAGCTTTGTCGCGGCATGCGCGGCCAGCAAGAACGCGTCCGCCCCCTGAAATGACGGCGCATCGGTCAGCACCGAAAGACAGGTGGCGCCCCCCGCCTCATAGGCCTGCGCCAGCGCAGGCGGGTCGAAATCCGCGCGGATCAAGCCCTTGGAGGGGCTGGCTTTCTTGATTTCGGCGATCAAACCATAGCCGACCTTGGTCGCTTCCTTCAGCGCCCGGGCAAAGCCGCGCGGCAGGGCGGCTGCGGCAACGGCGGCCTCCAGTTCGGCCAAGGGGCGCGCGGCCTTGCGCGCGGCCACCTCCTCCAGCTTGTAGGTCTTGATCCGGTCTAGAATGGTGCTCATCAGGGGTCCGATCAGGCGTTGGTCAGGCGGCGCAGCGCGTCAACCTTGGCGCGCGCTGCGCCGGAATCAATGGAACTGCGGGCCATGGCCACGCCGTCCTTCAAACTAGGCGCACGATCCGCCACCACAAGGGCGGCCGCCGCATTCAGCAGCACCGCATCGCGGTAAGCCCCCTCCGCACCATCCAAAAGCGCGCGGAACGCCGCCGCGTTTTCGGCGGGCGTGCCGCCCAAAATCGCCTCGAAGGCATGCACCGGCAGACCCGCATCCTCCGGGTGCACTTCGAATTCGACGACCACCCCGCCTTCGACGGCGGCCACCTGCGTAGGTGCTGCGATGGAAATCTCGTCCGTCCCGTCGCCGCCATGCACCAGCCAGGCGCGCTCGGTGCCCAAGGCCAGCAGCGTCTCGGCCATCGGGCGGATCAGCGCGGCCGAAAACGCCCCGGTCAACTGCCGTTTCACCCCCGCCGGGTTGGTCAGCGGCCCCAGGATGTTGAAGATCGTCCGCGTCCCCAGTTCCGCCCGCACCGGCATCACATGCCGGATCGCCGGGTGGTGCATCGGCGCCATCATAAAGCCGATGCCGGCGTCGCGCAGACAGCGCTCCACCACCTCGGGGCCGACCATCACGTTCAGTCCCATTTCGGTCAGCGCATCCGCCGCCCCGGATTTCGACGACAGGTTGCGATTGCCATGCTTGGCCACCACCACCCCCGCGCCCGCCACCACAAACGCCGTCGCGGTAGAGATGTTCAGCGTGCCCTTGCCATCGCCACCGGTGCCGACAATGTCCATCGCGCCCGCTGGTGCCAGCACCGGATTGCACTTGGCGCGCATCACAGTGGCTGCGGCGGCATATTCATCCACCGTCTCACCCCGGGTGCGCAGCGCCATCAGAAAGCCGCCCATTTGTGCGGGCGTGCCTTGCCCGTCGAACAGCGCGCCAAACGCCGCCTCCGCCTCGGCACGCGTCAACGCACGGCTGGCCGCAATCCCAATCAGGGGTTTGAGGATATCGCTCATGCCGGCACGCGCGCCCGCGCTTCGTCCAGAAAGTTGCGCAGCACCTGGTGCCCGTGCTCCGAAGCGATGCTCTCGGGGTGAAACTGCACCCCCTCAATCAGGTGCTGGCGATGCCGCAACCCCATGATCGTGCCATCCTCCAGCCAGGCTGTCACTTCCAGCTCCGCCGGCAGGCTCTCGCGCTCCACGATCAGCGAATGATAGCGCGTGGCCGCAAAGGGCGAGGGCAGGCCACGGAATACGCCAATGCCGGAATGATGCATCGTGCCCATCTTGCCATGCACGATCTCGTGGCAGCGCACGACCTTGCCGCCAAACGCCTCGCCAATCGTCTGATGCCCAAGGCACACCCCCAAGAGCGGAATTCCCGCGCTGGCCGCGGCCTTGGTCAGCGGCAGGCAGATGCCCGCAGCCGCCGGATCACACGGTCCGGGCGACAGCACGATCACTTCAGGCCGCAGAGCGATCGCGTCCTGCACCTCAAGCGCATCATTGCGCTTGACCACGACATCCGCGCCCAACTCGCCCAGATAATGGACAAGGTTGTAAGTAAAGCTGTCGTAGTTATCGATCAAAAGCAGCATCTGGGTCACCGCGTTCCGGAGGTCGTGGTCTTATCGCGCATCGCCCAGCGGCTGTAAACCGCAGGCGGGCCGGCAGATGTCAGCGCCAGTCCAGCACCACCTTGCCCGATTGGCCCGACCGCATCGCCGCGAACCCCGCTTCGAACTGATCTACCCCGAAGCGGTGGGTAATCACCTTGCGGATATCCAGCCCGTTTTCCAGCATGGCGATCATCTTGTACCAGGTCTCGAATATCTCGCGCCCGTAGACGCCCTTGATGGTGATCGCCTTGAATACGATCCGGCTCCAGTCCACCGGGCTTTTCCCCGGCGGAATGCCCAGCATCGCGATCCGGCCCCCCATCACCAGCGCCTCGACCATCTGGTCCAGCGCGGCCTGATTGCCGCTCATCTCCATGCCCACGTCAAAGCCCTGCACCAGCTTCAGGCGGTGCATCACATCGCGCAGATCTTCCTCGGCCACGTTGACCGGGGTTACATCCGCCACCTCGGCGGCCAGCTTCAGCCTTGCGGGGTTCACGTCAGTGATCACCACATGCCGCGCGCCCACATGCCGCGCCACCGCCCCCGCCATGATGCCGATCGGCCCCGCCCCGGTGATCAGCACATCCTCGCCGATCAGATCGAAACTCAGCGCCGTGTGCACCGCATTACCCAAAGGGTCGAGGATCGCACCGATCTCGTCATCAATCGCATCCGGCAACGGCACCACGTTGAACGCGGGCAGCCGCAGATATTGCGCAAAGGCGCCGGGTTCATTCACCCCGATGCCGCGCGTCTCTGGGTCCAGATGGAACCGGCCTGATCGGCTTTGCCGGCTGGTCTTGCCGATCAGATGGCCCTCGCCGGAACAGCGCTGGCCCACCATCACATCGGTGACATCGCGCCCCACCTCGACAACCACCCCGGCAAATTCATGCCCGGTGACCAGCGGCACCGGCACCGTCCGCGCCGCCCACTCGTCCCAGTTCCAGATGTGAATATCCGTCCCGCAAATCCCGGTCTTGGTGATCCTGATCAGCACGTCATCCGGCCCGATCTCGGGCACCGGCCGCCGCTCCATCCACAGGCCCGGCTCCGCCCGCGCCTTCACCAGCGCCTTCATCTCGTTGGTCATGCCAATACCCCCACGGCTTTGCCCGCGCTGGCAAACGCCTCCAGCCCGAAATCCAGATCATCCCGCGTCAGCGCCGCATTCATCTGCGTGCGGATCCGCGCCGCACCCTTCGGCACCACCGGAAAGAAGAACCCCGCCACATGCACGCCGCGCCCGGCCAGCGCCGCCGCCATCGCTTGCGCCAGCTTCGCCTCGCCCAGCATCACCGGGATGATCGGATGCGTCCCCGCCAGCAGGTCAAACCCCGCATCCGCCAGCCCCGCGCGCCAATAGACGGCATTGTCCGCCAGCCGCTGCCGCAGATCATCCGCCGCCTCGATGATGTCCAGCGCCACCAGCGCCGCGCCAACCACCGCCGGCGGCAGCGCGTTGGAAAACAGATACGGCCGCGCGCGCTGGCGCAACAGGTCGATCACCGGCTGCGGCCCGGCGATATAGCCACCCAAAGCCCCGCCCAGCGCCTTGCCCAACGTCCCGGTGATGATCTCCACGCTCACCCCCGCCCGCGCCGGCGTGCCGCGCCCCTGCGGCCCGACAAAACCCGTGGCGTGGCAATCATCCACCATCACCATCGCCCCATACTTGTCCGCCAGCGCGCGAATTTCCGCCAGCTTGGCAAAATACCCGTCCATTGAAAACACACCGTCGGTGGCGATCAGCACGTGCCGCGCCCCCGCCGCCCGCGCCGCCTGCAACTGCGCCTCCAGATCGGCCATGTCGGAATTGGCATAGCGATAGCGCTGCGCCTTGCTGAGGCGGATGCCGTCAATGATGCTGGCATGGTTCAGACTGTCCGAGATGATCGCATCTTCGGCCCCGAACAGCGGCTCGAACAACCCGCCATTGGCATCAAAACACGCCGCAAACAAAATCGCGTCGTCCTGCCCCAGATAGGCCGCCAACCGCGTCTCCAGCGCCCGGTGAATATCCTGCGTGCCGCAGATGAACCGCACCGAGGCCAAGCCGAAGCCATGGTCGCGCATGGCAGCCTCCGCCGCCGCGATCAGCCGCGCATCATCCGCCAGCCCAAGGTAATTGTTGGCGCAGAGGTTCAGCATCTGCCGCCCCGCCATCGCCACATGCGCCCCTTGCGCACCGGTGATCAAGCGTTCGCGCTTGGTCAGGCCCTCGGCCTCGATCCCGCGCAGCACTCCCGCCACATGCTCCAGAAACTCCGCCCGATCCGCCATCCCCAGCCCCCCGCCAGCCCGCCGTATGACCGCAGAGTTTCACAGCCCCGTCGTGATGTCATCGCCCCGCAACGGCTTCCTCTTCACAAAATATCCTCGGGGGGGTGAGCCCGGAACGGGCGAGGGGGGCAGAAGGCCCCACCTCACGTCCCGCAAAAGGTTACATAAGGCCCAAAACCGGTCGGCGCGGGCAGCATGAAGCCCTCGCGCTCCGCAAACGGCGCCTGCACCGCCGCGAGCAAAGCCTCGAACGGCGCCAGATCCCCCGCCGTGGCCGCCGCCAGCGCGGCCTCCACCTGATGATTGCGCGGAATGACCGCCGGGTTCACCGCCGCCATCCGCGCCAGCGACCCCGCATCCGTCCGCGCCCGCCAGCGTGGCAACCACGCGGCCATCGCTGTGAAATCGGCGAACAGCGGCCGTAACGCGGCCTCATCGCCCAGCCGCCGAAAGGTCAGCGTCCAGTCCGCCCCCGCCATCGCCGCCAAAAGATCGTCCACCAGCGCGCCATCGCCCGCGTCCTCGCCCGCCAACCCCAGCTTGCCCCGCATCACCGCCAGCCACGCCGCCCGATACCGCCCGGCAATCCCCTCCAGCGCCGCATTCGCCAGATCCACCGCCCGCTCGCCGTCCGCATCAAACAGCGGCAACAGCGCCTCGGCCAGCCGTGCCAGGTTCCAGCCCAGGATCACCGGCTGATTCTCATAGGCATAGCGCCCGGTCCGGTCGATCGAGGAAAACACCGTCTCCGGCGCATAGCCTTCCATGAACGCGCATGGCCCATAGTCGATCGTCTCGCCCGAGATCGCCATATTGTCGGTGTTCATCACCCCATGCACAAACCCAAGGCCCATCCAGCCCGCAATCAGCGCCGCCTGCCGCCCGATCACCGCCTCAAAGAACGCCAGATACGGCTGCTCGGCGCCGCCAAGCTCCGGGTAATGCCGCGCCATCGCGTAATCGGCCAACGCCTTGACCTGCGCGGTCTCACCCCGCGCGGCAAAGAACTGGAACGTGCCCACCCGCAGATGGCTCGCCGCCACCCGCGCCAGCACCGCGCCGGGCAGGCCCACCTCGCGCGCCACCTCCTCGCCCGTGGCCACCACCGCCAATGACCGCGTGGTCGGCACCCCAAGCGCCGCCATCGCCTCCGAAATCAGATATTCCCGCAGCATAGGCGCCACTGCCGCCTTGCCATCACCGCCGCGCGAAAATGGCGTGCGCCCCGAGCCTTTCAGCTGAATGTCCCAGCGCCGCCCGTCCGGCCCCAGCACCTCGCCCAGAAGATGCGCCCGCCCGTCGCCCAGCTGCGGTGAAAACCCGCCGAACTGATGCCCCGCGTAGGCCAGCGCCACCGGCTCGGCCCCCACAGGAACCGCGGCCCCGGAAAACCACGCCTGCGCCTCGGCCTCGGTGATCTCCAGCCCAAGATCAGCCGCAAGTCGCCGGTTCAGCACCAAAAGCTGCGGGGCAGGGGCCACATCCGGGGGCTGGCGCAGATAGGTGCCGGGCAAATCGCGCACATAGCTGTTGTCGAATGCAAAGGTCATCGGGCACGCTCCATCGCCCTGTAGGATAGGGCCCCAGATCATCTCCCACAAGGCCGCCGCCATCAACGGATCAGGCTTCCTCTTCGCCAAATATCCCACGGGAGGTCTGGAGGGTGTGAAACCCTCCAGCGCCAGCCGGCAGTGCACCGGCAGGCCGTTCATTCGCCAAAAGAAAGAAGTGGTCGGGGCGGAGGGATTCGAACTCTCGACCTACGGTACCCAAAACCGTCGCGCTACCAGGCTGCGCTACGCCCCGACGAAGGACCCTCTACAGGGCTTTTCCCGGCTTGAAAAGCCTCACTCTGCACAAGATCGAAGATCACTCTGTGCAAGGCCAGACAGCGGTCGCCCCGGGCACCGCCGGATGGCGCAATTCGGCGCCCTCGGCGATGCCAAGCCTAGCTGCCAGCCCGCCGTTGATTTCCAGTATGAACGTCACGCCCCGTCCGCCATCGATTGGCGTCAGATCGCCGGGAATCGCATTGGAATGCACCCTTGTTACCCGCCCGGTGGCATCAGCAAAGATCATATCCAGCGGAATCAAGGTGTTCTTCATCCAGAACTGCGCCCGGCGTGGCGCTTCGTAGACAAACAGCATCCCCGCCGACAGATCCATGCTTTCGCGATTCATCAGGCCGAGGGCGCGCTCAGCACCATCATCGGCCACCTCGACGGCAAAGCTTTCGCGCCCGCCGTCCCACCGCAGATCGACCCGCCCGGCCGCACAGGGGGCGTCGGCCTGCGCCGCTGCCGCCATGGACCAAAAGCCCAAGGCGATCAATCCTTGTCGCGCGCTACCGTTTCCCATGGAACCACCTGCACTGCCATTCTACCGCGTTTACCGTCTACGATGCGCAACGCCACGGCCTCGCCGGTGATCAGATCGGCAAAGCCGGACACCCGCAAAACCTCGATGTGAATGAACACATCTTCCGATTTTCCAAACACATTGGCAAAACCGAAGCCTTTGATTTTGTCAAAC
>NZ_JANMET010000088.1:0-2051 GCF_031377265.1 Tabrizicola sp.
CCGGGTGAACAGGCGAAGTTCGTGGAGGGCAGTCTGTTCCGGCATGTGTCGGTGATGGCGCTGACCTCGTCGGTCGGGCTGATGGCGGTGTTTGTCGTCGATCTGATCAACATGATCTATATTGCCATGCTGGGCCGCGAGGAACTGGCGGCGGCGATCGGCTATGCCGGCGCGATACTGTTCTTCACCACCAGTTTCGGCATCGGCATGTCGATTGCGGTATCGGCGCTGGTGTCGCGGGCCTTAGGCGCGCGCGATCCGGCACAGGCGCGCGAAAAGGCGACGACAGGGCTGATCCTGGGGTTGCTGTTCGGCGCGCTGTTTGCTGCCGTGGTCTGGGTGTTTCTGTCGCCACTGGTCAGCCTGCTGGGCGCGACCGGGCAGACGCATGATCTGGCGGTGTGGTTCTTGCAGATCGTGACCCCGTCGCAGCCCCTGTTGATGGTGGGGATGATCGGCGGCGCGATCTTGCGCAGCCATGGCGATGCGCGCGCGGCGATGATGGCAACGGTGTGGGGCGCGCTGGCGACAGCGGTGCTGGACCCGATTCTGATTTTCGGCTTCGGGTTGGAGCTGACCGGGGCGGCGCTGGCATCGGTGGCAGCACGGGTGGTGATTGCGGCGATGGCGTTGCGGCCGATCATCAAGAAATATGGCGGGTTTGATCGGCCGAGCCCGGCGAAGGTGATTGCCGACATGGGGCCGGTCTGGGCGATTGCGGTGCCCGCGATCCTGACGCAGGTGGCGACGCCGGTGGGGCAGGCCTTCGTGACGCGCGCGGCCAGCGCCTACGGCGAGGCGGCGGTGGCGGGGATGGCGATTGCCGGGCGGCTGACGCCGGTGGCCTTTGGCGTGATCTTTGCGCTGTCGGGGGCGATGGGGCCGATCATCGGGCAGAACTTTGGTGCGGGACGGATGGACCGGGTGCGCGGCGCATTCCGCGATGGGCTGATCTTTACCGGGATGGTGATCCTTGTGGTTTCGGCGGTGCTGTTCCTGCTGCGTGGGCCGATTGCCGATCTGTTCAATGCGGAGGGTTTGACGCGGGACCTGGTGTTCCTGTTTTGCGGGCCCTTGGCCTTGTTGTGGTTTTTCAACGGGGTTATCTTTGTCTCCAATGCCGTGTGCAACAACCTCGGGCGGCCGTTCTGGTCGACGGTGGTGAATTGGGGGCGCCATACGCTGGGGACAATTCCGCTGGCATTGTGGCTGGGCGGGATGTGGGGGGCGCCGGGCGTTCTGATCGGCCAATCGCTGGGTGGGGTTCTGTTTGGCGGGCTGGCCATCGTCTTTGCCCTGCGTGCAATGGCAAACCCGGCAGTTGTCCCACGGGGGCCCGGACCGTCCGTGGTTGCGCAGGCTGAAACCCAGCCGGAAGCGGTGCCGGGCGAGCGGCGGGCCTGAGGCGTCGGTTTTCGGGCGCGACAGGTCGGATAAGCTTTTCGATCTTGCCTTGCCGGTGATGCTCGGGCTAACCAAGAGGCGTCAGGTTCGGGAGAATCCGGCGGGCCTGCTTGCCCCCCGGTGCCGAAGGAGCAACCGCCCCGGTAAACTCTCAGGCGCAAGGGACCGTTTCTGACAACGACGCTCTGGAGAGTGGCACGCCCCGTCAAACAGGGGTTGGCCCGCCGAAGGGATAACGATCTCAGGCGCACCGTTTGGTGCAGGGACAGAGGGGGCATCGCGGCGCAGGGATTGGCCTGCCCGGACGGTGCCGGTACGTTCCGGCGAGAGTGAGGAGGGCGGTTTGACCGACCTTGAAGTGACGGGACCGCAGCGGCCGGAATTGCACAGACTGGAATTGCACAGACTGGGGCTGCATGATCTGCATGTGGAATTGGGCGGCAAGATGGTGCCCTTTGCCGGCTATGAGATGCCGGTGCAGTATGCGCCCGGCGTGATGCAGGAACACCTGCACACGCGCCGCGCCGCCGGGCTGTTTGACGTGAGCCACATGGGGCAGGTGATCTTGCGGCCAAAGGCCGGGATGGCGGCGCTGTGTCTGGCCTTCGAGGCGCTGATGCCGGTGGATGTGCTGGGGCTGGCACCGG
>NZ_JANMET010000111.1:0-56726 GCF_031377265.1 Tabrizicola sp.
TCTACGTTGCGAACTGGTTCCTGCTGTCGATGATCCTGACCGTTGCCATGCTGCATCTGGTGAACAACGCGGCAATCCCGGTGTCGATCTTCGGGTCAGCGCAGGTGCAGGTCTATTCCGGTGTGCAGGATGCGATGGTGCAGTGGTGGTACGGCCACAACGCCGTTGGCTTCTTTCTGACCGCCGGCTTTCTTGGGATGATGTACTACTTCGTGCCAAAACAGGCGGAACGGCCGATCTACAGCTACAAGCTTTCGATCATCCACTTCTGGGCGCTGATCTTCCTCTACATCTGGGCCGGGCCGCATCATCTGCATTACACCGCGCTGCCGGACTGGGCCTCGACGCTTGGCATGGTGTTCTCGGTGATCCTGTGGATGCCAAGCTGGGGTGGCATGATCAACGGGCTGATGACGCTGTCGGGCGCCTGGGACAAGCTGCGCACCGATCCGATCATCCGGATGATGGTGGTGTCCATCGGCTTTTACGGGATGAGCACCTTCGAAGGGCCGATGATGTCGATCAAGGCGGTGAACTCGTTGTCGCATTACACCGATTGGACCATCGGGCACGTGCATTCCGGCGCCTTGGGCTGGAACGGGATGATCACCTTCGGCGTGCTGTATTTCCTGGTGCCAAAGCTGTGGAACCGCGAGCGGCTTTACAGTCTGACGCTGGTGTCGTGGCACTTCTGGTTGGCGACGATCGGGATCGTGCTTTACGCGTCTTCGATGTGGGTCACCGGGATCATGGAGGGCCTGATGTGGCGCGAAGTGGATGCGAACGGGTTCCTGGTGAACGCGTTTGCCGACACGGTGGCCGCGAAGTTCCCGATGTATGTGGTGCGGGCGCTGGGCGGGGGGCTGTTCCTGATGGGCGCGCTGATCATGTGTTACAACTTGTGGATGACGGTGCGTGCGCAGCCCCAACGGGCGACGCAGCACTCGGCAGTCCCGGCGGAATGAGAGGGCGGGACAATGGGTATTCTTGACAAACACAAGGCAATCGAGACGCATGCGACGCTGCTGATGGTGCTGAGCCTTCTGGTCGTGACCATCGGGGGGATCGTGCAGATCGTGCCGCTGTTCTACCTGGAGAACACCATCGAAAAGGTGGACGGGATGCGCCCCTATACCCCGCTGGAGCTGGCCGGACGGGATATCTACATCCGCGAGGGCTGCTACAACTGTCACAGCCAGATGATCCGCCCGATGCGCGACGAGGTGGAGCGGTATGGCCACTACAGCCTTGCTGCGGAAAGCATGTACGACCATCCGTTCCAGTGGGGGTCCAAGCGCACCGGGCCTGATCTGGCGCGGGTGGGCGGGCGCTATTCGGATGAATGGCATGTCGACCATCTGACCTATGCGCGCGGTGTGGTGCCTGAATCGGTGATGCCGCCTTACGGGTTCCTTGCCAACGCAGTGATCGACGGCAAGTACATCGAAGATGTGATGGCCACGCACCGTATGGTGGGGGTGCCTTACACCGATGCGATGGTGGAAAACGGTCTGGCAGACATGACGGCACAGGCCGATCCGCTGGGCGACAGTTCCGGTGTTGAGGAACGCTATGGCGCAGACGCCTTCGGCACCGCAGTCAATGTGCGCAACTTTGACGGCAAGCCCGAACTGACCGAGATGGACGCGCTGATCGCCTATCTGCAAGTGCTGGGCACGATGGTCGATTTCTCGACCTTCACGCCCGTGGCGAACCGGTAAGGGAGGGGAACATGGAGATCTATACGTTCCTGCGCCACATGGCCGACAGCTGGTTCTTGCTGGCGATGACGCTGGGCTTTCTGGCGCTGTGTGTCTGGGCCTTTCGTCCGGGCAGCCGAACCACCCATGAGGAGGTGGCCAAGTCGATCTTTCGCAATGACGAGCGTCCTGCGGAAGACCCCCCAGCCACCAACCGGAAGGAGGCGTAATCATGTGCGCCAAGCAAGTTAAGAAAGAACCGCGGCAGGTGGAAACGACCGGCCACCAGTGGGACGGGATCGAGGAGTTGAACAACCCGCTGCCGCGCTGGTGGGTCTGGGTATTCTATGCGACCATCGTCTGGGGGATTGGTTACACGGTGGCGTATCCGGCCTGGCCCTTGATCACCGGGGCAACTCCGGGGGTGATCGGCGGATCGACCCGTGCCGATGTGGCAGCTGAGATCGAGCGGTTCGATGCGGCCAATTCTGCCATCAAGGCAAAGCTGGTGGCAGCTGATCTGAATGCCATCGGGTCTGACCCCGATCTTGCGGGCTACGCGGAACGGGCTGGCGCGGCGGTGTTTCGCACCAACTGCACCACCTGTCACGGGTCAGGTGCGGCGGGTTTTGTTGGCAAGGGATACCCGAACCTTCTGGACGATGACTGGCTGTGGGGCGGGACGATGGAGGATATCCACCTGACCATCACCCATGGCATCCGCAATACGACCGACCCCGACGCGCGCTATTCCGAGATGCCGAAGTATGGTGTCGACGAACTGCTGGATGCCACGCAGATCGGGCAGGTTGTGGAACATGTGCTGAAGATCTCGGGTCAGGAGCATGACGCCGTTGCCGCAGAGGCAGGCGCCACAGTCTTTGCCGAGAACTGCGCCGCCTGCCACATGGAAGATGGCGCCGGAGATCGGACACAAGGCGCGCCCAAGCTGACCGATGCGATCTGGCTTTACGGTGGCACGCGCGAGGCGATCACCTACACTGTCACGAATGCGCGGTTCGGGGTGATGCCGAACTGGAACAAGCGGCTGAGCGAAGATGACATTCGCGCTGTCGCGTTTTATGTGCACAGCCGGGGGGGCGGCGAGTGACCAATGCGCCGGGCGGCATCATCCGCCCGGCATCCCCCATTTGACCTGCCGGAGCCTTTCGTGACCCAACCAGACACCGACACACCGAGCCTGTATCAGGCGCGCGAGCCGATCTTTCCGCGCCGGGTGAAAGGTGCGTTCCGCACGATGAAGTGGTGGATCATGGCGGTGACGCTCGGGATTTACTACATCACGCCATGGCTGCGCTGGGACCGGGGACCGAACTTGCCGGATCAGGCGGTGCTGATCGACATGGCGGGGCGGCGGTTCTTTTTCTTCATGATCGAGATCTGGCCGCACGAGTTTTACTTCGTGGCTGGGTTGCTGATCATGGCCGGACTGGGCTTGTTTTTGTTCACCAGTGCGGCGGGCCGGGTCTGGTGCGGTTATGCCTGCCCGCAGACGGTGTGGACCGACCTGTTCATTCTGGTCGAACGCTGGATCGAGGGTGATCGCAACGCGCGGCTGCGCCTGCATCGGCAGGCCTGGAACGCCGAGAAGGCCCGCAAACGGGCGGTCAAGTGGACGGTGTGGCTATTGATCGCGCTGGGCACCGGGGGGGCGTGGGTGTTTTACTTTACTGATGCGCCGACGCTTTTGGGCGACCTGTTGACCGGCAGCGCGCATCCGGTGGCCTATATCACCATTGCCATCCTGACCGGGACAACCTTTGCCTTTGGCGGCTTTGCGCGTGAACAGATCTGCATTTACGCCTGCCCATGGCCGCGCATCCAGGCCGCGATGGTGGACGAAGATACCCTGACCATCGGCTACCGCGACTGGCGGGGAGAGCCGCGTGGCAAGCAGGATGTGGCGGGCAACGGCGACTGCATCGACTGCATGGCCTGCGTCAACGTCTGCCCGATGGGGATTGATATTCGCAACGGTCAGCAAATGGCCTGCATCACTTGCGGCTTGTGCATCGACGCGTGCAACGACGTGATGGACCGGATCGGCAAGCCGCGCGACCTGATCGGCTACATGGCGCTGACCGACGAGGTGCGCGAACGCGCGGGGCAGCCTGCGAAAAGTGTCTGGGCGCATGTGTTCCGGCCCCGGACGATCATGTACACGGTACTGTGGGCCGGGGTTGGGGTCGGGCTGGTGGTGGCGCTGTTCCTGCGATCGCCCATCGACATCAACGTGACGCCGGTGCGGAACCCGACCTATGTGACACTGTCGGATGGCAGCATCCGCAACGCCTATGACCTGCGGCTGCGCAACAAGTCTGGCGATGACCAGCAGTTCGGCATTTCGGTGACGTCAGAAGAATTTGTCACCCTGTCGCTGGAAGGCGCCGAGGGTCTGATCGTGACGGTTCCGGCCAATGAGACAGCGACGCAGCGGGTCTATCTGACGGCGGCAGCGGGGTCCGAGGCGGCGGGGGATGATCGGTCCGACGTGCGGCTATGGGTCGAAGAGGTGGGGTCCACCAACCGGGCGCATCTGGATACGGTATTCAATGGCAAGGAAGACGGCGATGACTGAACTGACCGGGCGGCATGTGTTCTTCATCACCACGGGGGCGTTCGCGGTGATCATCGGGGTGAATATGGTGCTGGCGTTCAAGGCGGTCAGCACGTTTCCGGGGCTGGAGGTCGACAACTCCTACGTCGCGAGCCAGGGGTTCGACGACCGCAAGGCGGCGCAGGAAGCTTTGGGCTGGCAGATGCAGCCGGCGTATGAGGGCGGGCGGATGACGCTGGCGTTTGTCGACCGCGACGGGGTGCCGATGGCGGTGAGCGATCTGCAGGTGCTGGTGGGCCGCACGACTGAAGCCAAGGACGATGTCTGGCCGGTGTTTGCAGCGGTTGGCACCGGGTATGAGGCGGACGTGCCGCTGGCGCGGGGCAAGTGGATGGTCAAGGTGACCGCCAAATCGGCGGATGGCACGCTGTTTGAACAACGCTCGGAACTGCAAGTGAAGGGCTGAGGCGATGGCGCTGGCGGAAAGCTTTCCCGAAACGAGCCGGATGTCGGCCTGCCCGGCCTGCGCCGTGGTGCCAAGCGCCGAGCGGCTGGCGGCACTGGCGGAACCGGTTGCGGCGCGCATCATGCTGTCACTGCCGTTGGCGCACTGCGCGACGTGTATTTCCGCCGTTGAATCGGCGCTGTCCACCATTCCGGGGGTGCGGTCGGCGCGGGTGAACCTGACGCGCAAGCGGGTGAGTGTGGACGCCTCGCCCGATGTCACGGCGGCGCAGTTGATCGGTGTGCTGGCGGCCGAAGGGCAGGAGGCGCATGAGCTGGACCCCGGTTTGCTGAGCACGACCGAGACGGACCGGCAAGGGCGCGATCTGCTGATGCGGCTGGGGGTTGCGTTCTTTTCGATGATGAATGTGATGCTGTTGTCGGTGGCCGTCTGGTCAGGGGCCGAGGCTGCGACGCGCGACATGTTCCACTGGATTTCGGCGGCGATTGCGCTGCCGACGGTGATTTTCGTCGGTCAGCCGTTCTTCAAATCTGCCTGGGCATCTTTGCGCGCCGGGCGGCTGGGGATGGATGTGCCAATTTCGCTGGCGCTGATCCTGGCAAGCACGATCTCGCTATACGAGACGTCGATGTCAGGGGAACAGGCGTATTTCGACGCGGCGGTGATGCTGGCGTTTTTCCTGCTGCTGGGGCGCTATCTGGACCACCGCACCCGCGCGGTGGCGCGGTCGGCGGCGGAGGAGCTGGCCGCGCTGGAAGTGCCGCGCGCGACCGTGCTGGCGGGTGGGGTCGAGGACGTGCGGGCGATTTCCGCTGTGCTGGCGGGCGATCTGGTGCTGGTGCGGCCCGGGGGGCGGATGCCGGTGGACGGCGTGGTGGTCGAGGGTGCGTCAGAGGTGGACCGAAGCCTGTTGACGGGCGAAAGCCTGCCGGTCTTCGCGGGCGAGGGCACTGTGGTCAGCGCCGGTGAGGTGAACCTGACCGGACCCCTGACGCTGCGGGTGACGGCGGCGGGCAAGGACAGTTCGCTGCACCGGATGGCCGATCTGGTTGCGGTCGCCGAAGGGGCGAAGACGCGCTACACCAGTTTGGCGGACCGGGCGGCGAAGCTGTATTCGCCGTTGGTGCATATCCTGTCATTCAGCGCCTTTGGCTACTGGATGTGGGCGACGGGCGGCGATGTGCGCTATGCCATCAACATCTCGGCAGCGGTGCTGATCATCACTTGCCCCTGCGCGCTGGGGCTTGCGGTGCCTGCGGTGGTCACATCGGCCAGCGGGCGGCTGTTTCGCAAGGGTCTGCTGATCAAGGCGGGAACGGCGCTGGAGCGGCTGGCCGAGGTCGACACGGTGGTGTTCGACAAGACCGGAACCTTGACGATGGGGGTGCCGGGGGTGACGAACCTTGACAGCCAGCCGCATGAGGCCGTGGCCGTGGCCGCCGGTCTGGCGGCGGGGTCGTCGCATCCGCTGGCGCGGTCGCTGGTGGCGGCGGCAAGGGCTGCGGGGCTGGAACCTGCGGTGGTTGGCGCAGTGAACGAGGTGCCGGGCTACGGCATTGAAGGCGTCTGGCAGGGCAAACGGGTGCGGTTGGGCCGGGCGGAATGGTGCGGGGCCGAAGTCTTGCCAGTGACGGCAAGCTATCTGAGCATGGGGGGCGCGGTGTTGCCCTTCACCTTTGCCGATGCGCTGCGGCCGGGGGCAGAGGTGGCGGTGTCGGCGTTGCGCAAGGCGGGCATGCGGATTGTGCTGCTGTCGGGCGACGCGCCGGGTGCGGTGGCCGATCTGGCGGGCCGGTTGGGGATCGAGGATTGGTCGGCGGGTGTGTTGCCGGCAGAAAAGGCGGCGCGGGTGGCGGCGCTTTCGGCGGCGGGGCGCAAGGTTCTGATGGTGGGTGACGGGCTGAATGATACCGCGGCGCTGGCGGCGGCGCATGTGTCAATCAGCCCGGCATCGGCGCTGGATGCAGCACGGGTGGCATCCGATATCGTGCTGCTGGGCCAGGACATGGCGCCGATCGCGGATGCGGTCCGGATCAGCCGTCAGGCGGTGCGGCGGATGGTGGAAAACTTCGTGATCTCGGGCGGGTACAACGTGGTGGCGGTGCCTTTGGCGCTGGTGGGTGCTGCAACGCCCCTGGCGGCGGCACTGGCGATGTCACTGTCGTCGATCACCGTGTCGTTGAACGCGATGCGGTTGAAGTAGATGGAGATTCTGGCCATCCTGATCCCGGTGTCGCTGTTTCTGGGCGGTGTCGGGCTGGTGGCGTTTTTCTGGGCGATGAAGACCAAGCAGTTTGACGACCCCGAGGGGGATGCGAACCGGATCCTGACCAAGGACTGGGACGAGCACCCCAAACCCTGACGGTTTTCAAGTGGAGCCGCCTGCCGAAGGGGCAGGCGGCACGGCTGTCCTGTCGCCTGCGCGGCCGGGGCCGCTTGGCTCCGGTTTTGAGTATTTGGACAAAGAGCAAACCTGGGATCGGCGCGCTGGTCTTGAATTCGGTCGCCTGGTGGATCAGGGCGACAGGGTTTCGCAGGGGATGGCGCGGGCGTGCAGGCGGCGGCAGGCGAGGTCTGCCTGATCCTCGGTCAGCCCCATGAAGTTGGCGTGCCAGGTGCCATCTTTCTGGCTGATCTTGCGCAGGCCATCGTTCAGGGTGGCGCTTTCGGCCAGGGCGGTTTTCAGGAGTGCGCGTTCGGCATCGTAACGCGACGGGAAGTTGCCGACATTGACCCCGAAATGGCGACCGCCGGAGGTGGACATGACGACGACGACCTCCTGGTCTTCGGCGGCGGGTTCTTCAAGCGCGGGTTCGGCGCTGTCGAAGATCGGGGCCTTGCGCGGGGTGGTAATCATGGCTGTGGCGAGTTCGGTCGGGGGCGGGGTGGCATTGGCTGCGCCGGCAACGGTTTCCACATCGGTCACCTCGGGCAAGGCATCGGTCGTGTCTGCGAGGGCGATGTCTTCGGCCAGCGGTTCACCGGCGTCGGTCATGACGAGCTCCGGGGTGGGCTGCGGTTCGGCAACGGCGAGCTCTACGGGAGCGTCGGCGGGGCTATTGTTGGGCAGATCCTCAGGGCGGGCCGGAGGCTTCAGGGCGGCGAGGGGGGAGTCTTCCAGGGGGTCGGTGGGGGTGGCATCGGCGATGACGAGGGCCTGGGCGTCAAGCGTGCCATCGGAGCCCGTTTCGGGCAGGGTGCCTTCGGCGACGGCGACGGCTTCGGCGTCAAGTGTGGCTTCTTCTGCGGGCATTTCCGGCAGAGTGTCGTCGGCGAGGGCGATGGCCTGTGCGTCAAGCGTTCCGGCGGGGGCTTCGGTTGGCGCTTCTGCCAGGGCAAGTGCCACTGCGGCATCGGTTTCGGCGTCGGTGGGGGCGGCGGCGATGGCCTCGGCCTGGAAGTCTAGGGTGCCTTCGGGGGCAGACTCGGCGGTTGCTTCGGCAAGTGCGCCCTCGATGCTTTCAGCCATCGCGATGGCTATGTCATCGGGTACCTGTGGGGTGCTGGGGCGCGGCTTGGGGCGCGGCGAGACACTCACGGCGCCGGAAATGCGCAGGGTCTTGGCGGAGCCGCCTTCGGCATCGGGCACGTCGATCTCAGGCTCGGCCGAGGCGATCAGGGCGTCAGTGGGGGCCTCTGGCGCCACCGGCTTTTGTTCGTCGACGCGGTTCTTGGCGATGCCAAAGCCGAGATCCATCAACTCTATCATCTTGGCGTTGCGGGCAGCTGTGGACGCGCCGCCGAACACCGTTGCGATGATGCGCTTGTTTCCGCGCTGCGCCGAGGCGGTGAGGTTGAAGCCGGCAGCGCCGGTGTAACCGGTCTTGATGCCGTCAGCGCCTTCGTAGGCGTCGAGGAAACGCGAGTTGGTGTTGCGCACTTCAGCTACGCCGGCATCGGCGGTGCGGCGGGAGAAGATGTTGTAATACTGCGGAAAATCGTAGAATAGATGGCGGCCAAGCGTGGTCATATCACGGGCCGAGGACAGGTGGCCTTCGGCGGTCAGGCCGTTGGCGTTGCGGAAGGTGGTGTTGGTCATGCCAAGCTGCTTGGCGGTGCGGGTCATGCGTTTGGCGAAGGCGGCCTCGGTGCCGCCGATGGCCTCGCCGATTGTGGTGGCAGCGTCGTTGGCGGATTTGACGGCGGCGGCGCGGATCAGGTAGCGCAGGGCGATCTTTTGCCCCGGCTTAAGCCCAAGGCGCGAAGGCGGCTGTCCGGCGGCGTGTTTGGATACGGTGATCTTGCTGTCGAGCGACAAGCGACCAGCCTCGATTTCCTGAAAGGTGATGTAGAGCGTCATCATCTTGGTCAGCGACGCCGGGTTCAACCGGGCGTCGGCGTTCTTTTCATACAACGTCTCGCCGGTGCGCGCGTCGATCACGATGGCTGCAAAGGGTGCCGCCTGCGCGGGCACAAACAGCAAAATGCCGATCATCAATATGATGGTGAAACGGAGAATCCGCCCGATAAGCGATACCACGTCGCTGGTCCCTTTGACTGTCCGACCCGGATTCCCGGTGTCGATTTTCTGCCTCATGGTCGAGGCTAGCACAGGCTTCACAATCCGAAAACCCACAAATTACAATGGCTTTGGGGGAATACCTCACCTAGTTGCAGGGATGCTGCACCCCCATCAAGAATGGCCACATCTGGGGTCTTTTGCGACAGGTGACGCTATCTGTAGATGCCGTCTAAAGCAGTTCAATCAGGTCCGGAAGTGCCCCGAGATCGGCGATTGCATGAAAGCGCCGATGGGCGGTGGGCGGATCGGCAAATTCCAGCACCCAAGTGACGCCGTGCGGGACGTGTACGCCCCAGCTGCCAGCCTCAAGCGCGGGGATCACGTCTGATTTGAGAGAGTTGCCTACCATCATCGCCTGATCGGCCCCGGTTCCATGGCGGGCAAAGATCGACGTGTACGATGCGGCGGTCTTGTGGGACACGATTTCCACGCCGTGAAACAAATCACCAAGACCCGATTGCGCCAGTTTGCGTTCCTGATCCAGAAGGTCCCCTTTGGTGATCAGGACCACACGGTAGCGGGCCGCAAGCGTCGTCACCGTGGCGCGGGCGTGTGGCAGAAGGTCGATCGGATGTTCCAGCATTTCGCGCCCGGCAGCGATCAGTTCGCCGATCACGGTCGCGGGAACCCGACCTTCAGTCACCTCGATTGCGGTTTCGATCATCGAGAGGGTGAAGCCTTTGACGCCAAAGCCATACTGCCCGATGTTGCGGTGTTCAGCGGCAAGCAGTCGGTCATGCAATTGGCCTGCATCGGCGTGATCGGCCAGCAGGTTGACAAAACGATCCTGCGTCAGACGAAAGAACGCCTCGTTGTGCCACAGCGTATCGTCTGCATCGAAACCGATCGTGGTCAGCATCGCGGGCCCCTTTCGACCAAGTCTGTGCATGGACACAGCGATGTGCGCAATGGTCGTCTGACGGCCCCCTTTTCGCCACAGCAAAACCAGCTATATTGAGCGGATATGTGTCTGACCCCCGAATCTGCCATTCCGGAGCCACCCCTCGTGTCGCAACGTCCACTGAACATGTCCGACAAGACGGATGGTCCCGGACAGGACACATCGCTGCTGACCAAGACAAAGACCAAGACGGAGCGTCCGCCTTTGTACAAGGTGATGCTTTTGAACGACGATTACACGCCGATGGAGTTTGTCGTGCATGTGCTGGAGCGGTTCTTTGGCCTGAACCATGCGCAGGCCTTTGACATTATGCTGACGGTGCACAAGAAGGGGCTGGCGGTGGTTGGCGTGTTTTCCTTCGAAGTGGCGGAAACCAAGGTGGCGCAGGTGATGGATTTTGCCCGGCGTCATCAGCATCCGCTGCAATGTACGATGGAAAAAGAGTAGCGTCTTCAAGCCACCCATAAGGAATCAGGGGCGCTTTTGCGCCTGCCCATGCGATCATCCCGACTGAATTTGGCGCTGGATACCGGCGCAGTGACGTTGCCGCCTGAAGGGCCGGTGGCCGTCTTCCGGCCCCGCGTCGGCGATGATTTGTCCGATCTTCCGAAAGAACGGGTGGTGGTGCTGACCGGCTTCAGGCCCGATGTCGAGCATTTCGCTGCGCGTGGCTATGCCGTGGAGCCAGCGGCGCCCTATGCAGCGGCGTTGGTCTGCCTGCCGCGCGCCAAGGCCGAGGCGCGGGCGCTTATCGCGCAGGCGGCGGCTGAGGTGGTGCCGGGAGGCCGGGTCATCGTCGACGGGCAAAAGACCGATGGCGTGGATGCGGTGCTGAAGGATCTGCGCAAGCGGGTGGCGCTGTCCGAAAGCCTTTCAAAGGCGCATGGCAAGCTGGCAAGCTTTGCCGCCGGGCCGGGGCTGGAAGATTGGGCGGCACGGCCAACCATCATCGAGGGCGGGTTTCAGACCCTGCCGGGGGTGTTTTCGGCCGATGCGCCGGACCGGGGGTCGGTCATGCTTGCCGCAGCGCTGCCGACCAAGCTCGGGCCGAAAGTGGCAGATCTGGGGGCGGGCTGGGGCTACCTCGCGCGCGCGGTTCTGGCGCGGGATGGCGTGAAGCGGCTGGATTTGGTCGAGGCGGAGGCGGCGGCGCTGGAGTGCGCGCGGGTCAACATCGTTGACGATAGGGTGCGGTTCCACTGGGCCGATGCCACCACGTTTCGCCCGGAAAACCTTGTGGAAACGGTGGTTTGCAACCCGCCTTTCCATACCGGGCGCGATGCGGACGCGGGCCTTGGCGCGGCGTTCATCACCGCGGCTCGGCGGATGCTTGCGCCGGACGGGGTGCTGTGGCTGGTTGCAAACCGGCATCTGCCTTATGATGCGGTGCTGACCGCGCTGTTCCTTGATGTCGAGGAAATGGCCGGTGACGGAACCTTCCGCGTGATCCGCGCCAAAAAGCCCAAGCGAGCGAAACCGTGACAGAATTCGGAGCCAGCTGATGTCATTTTCCGTATCCGGCAAGACGGCCATCGTGACCGGGGCCGCGAATGGCCTTGGCCTCGCCATCGCGCGGCATCTGGTCGACAAGGGGGCGAATGTGATGTTCGCCGACATCGACGAGGCACGGCTTGAGGACGAGGTCGGCGAAGAGGCGCGGGCCGAGCGTACCATCCGGATGTTCGCGGGCGATCTGACGCAAAAGCTGACCATCGCCAACCTGTTGTCGGCGACGATGGATGCGTTTGACCGCGTGGATGTTCTGGTGAATGCCAGCCGCAAGGTAACGCTGTCGGAGGTGCTGAACCCGGATGCCGACGCGGTCGAAGAACTGTGGGATCAGAACCTTTTGACCGCGCTGCGGATGACGCAGATGACCGCGAAGCGGATGATCCAGCATGGTGCGAAGGCCGACGCGGAGCCTGGCACGATCCTTGGGTCGATCATCAACATCTCGTCGATCACCGCGCAGCATACGCGACCGGAACTGTTGGGTTATTCGATTGCGTCGGCGGCGATTGACCAGATGACCCGGTCGATGGCCGTGGCGCTGGCACCGAAGGGCATCCGCGTCAACGCCGTGGCCTTTGGCAGCGTGATGAGCGCCAGTTTGCAGACGGCGCTGAAGGACAACCCCGATTTCCGCGACCAGATCACCGGGGGCACGCCGCTGGGCCGGATTGCATCACCGGGCGAGGTGGCCGAGGCGGTGCAGTTTCTGGCATCGGACGCGGCCGGGTTCATCACCGGGCAGGTGCTGACGGTGGATGGCGGGCGCAGCCTGATCGACCCGGTAAGCGCCCCGGCGCACTGATCATTCCGGGTGTTCGGCCTTGCACTGCGCGATCACCGGGGCGGCTGCCTTGGCCAGTTGTTTGCGTTTGGCTTGCAGGCCCTCAAGCTTTTTCGCCTCATCGGCCAGATCGATGGCTTTGGGCCGGGTGATCGTTTCCTCCACCTCGTCAAGGCACATGCGCGGCGGGGGTTGGACTTCGCCTTCGGGAACCTGTGGCACATCGCAATAGACCCAGGTCGGGGTCGAGATCGTGATCTGTTCATAGGCATAGCCGCGCTGAAGGTTGCCTTCGGTCTCGGTGATCAGGCGGTCTACGGTGCGCAGGTCGCGGGTGTTGCGGTTGATGCACTGTTCCTGCGGGGTTCCGCAGGCGGCAAGAAGGGCAAGGACGGGCAGGGCAAAGCGTTTCATCGGGCGACTCGGGGCTGAGGCTGTGGGCGCAGGGTAAACCCTTGACGTTACGGTGCCAAATGTCCTGTTGGAAAGCCCGGCGCGGGAATGGTAGGCATGGCTCAATTGATTTTGGGAGGCAAGTGATGACCGATCCGTTTGACACCCGCAAGACGCGCGCGGCAGCGTGGTTTCGCACCCTGCGGAACCAGATTGTCGAGGCGTTCGAGGGGCTTGAGGATCGGTATGGGACAGGTGCCGTGGGCCGGTTCGAGGTTACGCCCACCGTTCGCGCCGATGGTGGCGGCGGGCTGATGAGCGTGATGCGCGGTGGGCGGGTGTTCGAAAAGGTTGGCGTCAACGTATCCGAAGTGCACGGGGTGCTGGGCGAGCGGGCGCAAAAGGCGATGGCGGCGCGCGGCGTGCCGGGCATGGCCGAGGACCCGCGGTTCTGGGCCAGCGGCATCAGCCTGGTGGCGCATATGGTCAACCCGCATGCCCCGGCAGTGCACATGAACACGCGGATGTTCTGGACGCCGGGGGCGGCATGGTTCGGCGGCGGGTCGGACCTGAACCCGGCGATCGAATACCCTGAAGACACGGCGCATTTTCACGGTGCCATGCAGGCGGCCTGCGATGCGCATTCGCCCGACTATTTCCCCAAGTTCAAAGCCTGGGCCGATGAGTATTTCTTTGTGCCGCACCGGGGCCGGGCGCGGGGCGTGGGCGGAATCTTCTATGACGATCTGAACACCGGCGACTGGGAGGCGGACTTCGCATTTACCCAAGCTGTAGGGTTGGCGTTCTTGCCGGCCTTTGTGCCGGTCACCGAGCGCAGGGTGGGCACGCCGTTCAGTGAAGACGACCGCGAGACGCAGTTGCGCCATCGTGGCCTTTATGCGGAATACAACCTTGTCTATGATCGGGGCACCAAGTTTGGGCTGGAAACCGGGCATGATGCCAATGCCGTGCTGATGAGCCTGCCGCCGATTGCCAAGTGGTATTAGGGCGGCCCGGTGATTGATCTTGCAACACTTGCAAGCTTTGCGCTGACATCGACTTTGATCGAGATCACGCCGGGGCCGAACATGGCCTATCTGGCACTGGTTGCCGCGACCAAAGGGCGAAAGCCGGGCCTTGCTGCGGTGGCCGGGGTCGCGCTGGGGCTGGGGGTTCTGGGGGTGGCAGCAGCGTTCGGGTTGGACGCGCTGATCGCACAATCGCCCGTGGCTTATCAGGTGTTGCGCTGGTGCGGTGTGGCGTATCTGGCGTGGCTGGCTTGGGAAGCCTGGCGCGAAGCGGACGACCCGGCGGAACAAGTTGATCCAACGGCGTCACTAGGCCAGTATTTCCGGCGTGGGTTGATCACCAATCTGCTGAACCCCAAGGCCGCGTTGTTCTACCTTGCGGTCTTGCCGGGGTTCCTTGCCCCTGACGCCGGCTTGGGCGATACGCTGACGCTGTCGGCGGTTTATGTGGGCGTGGCCACAGCCATCCACAGCGCGATTGTCATGGCCGCTGGTGCGGCGCAAGGCTGGCTTGCCGATCCGCGCCGGACACGCCCGGTGCGGCGGGGCCTTGCGCTGGCGCTGTTGGCTGTGGCGGCATGGGTCGTTTGGAAGACCTGAGGAGATTGGTTGATGGCGGATATCGAGATGACGGCGGCCTATGCGTCCATCGTCGAGGACGAGGGGCAACTGTTCGTGGGCTTTGCCGAGGGGGAGGACGAGGATGAGGGCTATGCGCTGTTTCGCCAGCCGGTGACGGGTGGGCCGGTCTGGTTTGAGGTGACGGACGAGGTGTTCGGCGGCTTTGACGCGGTGGAGCGGGCGGATGTCGTCGAAGGGCGGCTGACCGTCGTGATCCGGCCCGAGATGCAGATCCGGTTCGGCGGTGTGGCGCGGGTGCTGATCCACCTTGGCGACGCCGAAAGCGCCGCAGAGGCCGTGGCGGCGGTACACGGCATGTTAACGCAAGCTTAGCGGCATTGTTCGCGGCGATTGCGGGCTATATCAAAGCTGTGCGCGATGCCGCGCGGCATTCTAGGACAGTTTCATGCAACACAACGCCATGCCCGCTTCGGGCCAAGTGCCATTTCCAATTGTTCCGGGGCGCTGGATCGCGATGGCGGTGCTGCTGATTGCGGGGTTCATGAACCTGATCGACGTGACCATCGTCAACGTGGCACTGCCCAGCATGCAGGCGGCCTTTGACGCCACGAGCAGCCAGATCGAATGGGTCGTGGCGGCCTATATCCTGTTCTTTGCATTGCTGTTGCTGCCTGCAGGGCGGCTGGGTGACATCATTGGGCGGCGTGAGATGTTCATTGCCGGGGTGACGGTGTTCACCATCGGCTCGGCGTTCTGCGGGTTGGCGCCGAGCATCGAGACGCTGGTGCTGGCGCGGATCGTGCAGGCGGCGGGGGCGGCGATGATGACGCCGCAAACGCTGGCCATCGTGCCGGTGCTGTTTGCGCCCAAGGAACGCGGGGCGGCATTTGCGCTGGTCGGGTTGTCGGCGGGTCTGGCAGCGGTGGCGGGGCCGATTGCCGGCGGGCTGTTGATTGGTGCCGATATCTGGGGCCTGGGTTGGCGACCGATCTTTCTGGTCAACCTGCCGGTGGGGGTTTTCGCAATCCTTGCGGCGCTGAAGTACCTGCCGAAGGTCAAAGGCGATGCGGCGATGAAGAACGATTACATCGGCATTGCGATTGCCGCGGTGGCGCTGCTGCTGGTGGTTTTTCCGCTGATCGAGGGGCGGCAGGTTGGCTGGCCGTGGTGGTGCTTTGCGATGATGGCGGCATCGGTGCCAATGACTTGGGCGTTCGTGCGCTGGCAGTTTGCGCAGGCGGCACGCGGCGCGGCGCAACTGGTGCCGGTGACGTTGATGCGCAACCGAAACTTCATGGTCGGAACCGGGCTTGCGGCGGTTTTGTTCGCCGGTGTGCCAAGCTTTTTTCTGGTGTTGGCGATCTATCTGCAAGGCGGATACGGGTTATCCCCGCTGCAATCGGGGCTGACGACGGTGCCGTTTTCGGTGGGCGTGCTGATTGCGTCGGTGATTGCGGGGCCGCTGGGCCCGCGGTGGCAGCGCGAGCGGATCACGCTGGGCGCGCTGTTGCTGATGAGCGCGATGCTGGGCTTGCGCATGGTGGTTGGCGGCACGGTTGACGAGGTGGTCTGGTCGGCCTTTGCGGTGCCGCTGTTCATCGGCGGACTTGGGCTTGGGACGTCGATCTCGCCGATGTTCCAGACGGTGCTGGCCAATGTGTCGGGCCACGATACCGGATCAGCGTCGGGTGCGCTGCAGTCGATGCAGCAGGTTGGCGCGGCGCTGGGGGTGGCGATTGTGGGCGAGGTGTTCTTTTCGTCACTGATGCGCGCCGGGGGCGATCATCTGGCCTATGCCGGTGCGTTGCGGGCGGCGGTGCTGTGCACGGCGATCAGCTTCGGGTCGATTGCGCTGCTGGTCTGGATATTGCCAAAGCCTGCGCCCATCGCCGGAAGGCCCCCTGTCGCGGTCGATTAGGCCCGCCAGATCACGGCGTTTTGGCCTGCGCGCCAAGCAGCAGGCCAACACCCAGCACGATCACGGCCATGCCAAACATCTGCCGTTGGCTGACCGGTTGGCGAAACACGTAGGCCGAGACGGCCTGCGCAAAGATCACTTCGACCAGCGCCAAGGTGCGGACGTTGGCAGCCGAGGTGAGCGAAAAGCCGATGAACCAGAATTGCGAGGCGAGCGCACCGAGAAACCCCGCGCCAAGCGAACTGCGCCACACACCAAACGACGCGATGAGCGAGCGCCTGTCAAAAAGAACCATCCATATCAGTAAGATGCCAGCCTGAAGCGCCAGGCTAAGGGTAAGGATGGTGGTGGCACGGATCAGGAAATCGCCTGATGGCAGCGCCAGAATGCCGCCACGAAAGCCGATGGCAGCGGCCCCGAACAGCACGCCCGCCAGAAGGCCGGTCAGTGCCGGACCGACCTCGTGCCACTGGGTTGCGCCGGGCTTCAACGACATCACGAGAACCCCCGCCGTTGCCACTGCAATCGCCCCCAGCATCGGCAGGGTCAGCGGGTCACCCAGCACGGCTGCCGCGATCAGGGCGACGAGGACTGGCTCGGTCTTGATCCAGGCGGTGGTGACAGCGAAGGCTTGCGATTTCATAGTGAAAAGCATCAGCGCGGTGGCCGCGATCTGGGACAGCGCGCCGATGGTGGTAAAACCGAGGGCCTGCGCTGTAAGCGGCGGAACCGATTGGCCACTGATGCCGGTGACGAGCCCGAGGAACAGGATCGCGAACGGCAGGCCGAACAGAAAGCGCACCTGCGTCGCCCCGATGGTGCCGATGGCGCGGGTCAGGCTGGCCTGGGTTGCATTGCGGGCGGTTTGGGCGGCGGCAGCAATCAGGGTCGCCGCGACCCAACCAAAGCCCATGATCACCCGGCCCGCACCGTATCGATCATCAGTTGCACATTGGCTGGATCAGCCTCTGGCGTGATGCCATGGCCGAGGTTGAAGATATGCGGGCCGTTGCGGAACGCGCGGGCGACGTGCTGGGTGGCGGCCACCAGCGCTTGCCCGCCGGTGACCATGTGTTCCGGCGCAAGGTTGCCCTGAACGCAGCCGTCGATCTGCACATTCGCTGCGGCCCATTCCGGGCTGACGGAATTGTCGATGGCAACGCAATCGGCGCCGGTCTGGTGGCCGAAACCGATGTAGCCTTGCCCCGCCTCGCGCGGGAAGGCGATGATCGGGATATCCGGGTGGCGGGATTTGAGGGCGGCGATGATGCGGGCGGTGGGCGCGGTGGCAAAATCGCGGAAATCCTGACCCTTGAGCGAGCCTGCCCAGCTGTCGAACAGCTTTACCACTTCGACCCCGGCGCTGATCTGCATCGACAGGTATTCCACCGTCGCTTCGGCGATCCGGTCGATCAGCGCCTGAAATGTCGGGCGGTCGGTGTCTTTGAGCAGATGCGCAGCGGCCTGATCCTTGGAGCCCTTGCCTGCGATCATGTAGGTGGCCACGGTCCACGGCGCACCGGCAAAGCCGATGAGCGTGGTTTCCTTTGGCAGTTCGGCGGCAAGAATGCGGACGGTTTCATAAATAGGCGACAGGGTGTCGTGGATCGCCTCGGTCGGTTTCAGGGCGTTGACCTGCCCCATGGTGGTGGTGGTTTCCATGCGCGGGCCTTCGCCGGTCTCAAACCACAGCTTTGGGCCAAGCGCCTGTGGCAGCAGCAGAATGTCGGCAAACAGGATGGCCGCATCAAACCCGTAGCGGCGGATCGGTTGCAGGGTCACTTCGGCGGCAAGCTCGGGGTTGTAGCACAGCGACAGAAAATCGCCGGCCTTGGCGCGGGTGGCCCGGTACTCCGGCAAATAGCGGCCCGCCTGACGCATCATCCAGATTGGCGGGGTGGGCAGGACCTCGCCCTTCAGGGCGCGCAGGATGGTTTTGTCGGTCATTCTCAGCCTTTCGGGTTTCGCCCATGGGTCGGCTGGCGGATGGCGCTTGTCAAGAGTTGTCAGGCCAGGATGACAGATGTAAGCCTGTGCAGATGAGCGAAGATTTGCCCCACCCCGCCAAACCCCTGAAGATCGGAACCCGTGGTTCGCCGCTTGCATTGTGGCAGGCGCATGAGGTGCGAAGGTGCCTGATGCAGGCATTTGCCCTGCCCGAGGACGCGTTCGAGATCTGCGTGATCAAGGTGATGGGTGACCAGATCCTTGACAAGGCGCTGAAGGATATCGGCGGCAAGGGGCTGTTCACCCGCGAGATTGAAGAGGCACTGCTGGCCAGTGACATCGACATCGCGGTGCATTCGATGAAGGACATGCCGACGGTGCAGCCGGACGGGTTGATCATCGACTGCTACCTTGCGCGCGAGGATGTGCGGGATGCGTTCGTGTCGCCTTCGGTGCCGTCGCTCGCGGCATTGCCGCAGGGCGCGGTGGTGGGGTCATCATCGCTGCGCAGGCGGGCGCAACTGGCGCTGCGGCGGCCTGACCTGAAGCTGGTGGAGTTTCGCGGCAACGTGCAGACGCGGATGAAGAAGCTGGAAGATGGCGTTGCGGTGGCGACATTTCTGGCGATGGCGGGGCTGAACCGGCTGGGGCTGACGCATATGGCGCGCGGGCCGGTGGAAGTGGACGAGATGCTGCCCGCGGTCGCGCAAGGGGCCATCGGGGTGGAGCGGCGGCTGGATGACGCCCGGGTGGCGGGGTTGCTGGCCGCGATCCACGACGGGCCGACGGGTATACGGCTGGCGGCGGAGCGGGGATATCTGGCCACGCTGGACGGGTCTTGCGAGACGCCGATTGCCGGGCTGGCGGTGATCGAGGGTGAGACCCTGTGGCTGCGCGGCGAGATTTTGCGGCCCGATGGTTCCGAGGCCATTCAGGGCGAGCGGCGTGGCTTGGCGGCGGATGCGGGCAACATTGGCAGGGCCTTGGCGGACGATCTGCTGGCGCGTGCGCCGCAGCGGTTTTTCGCTTGGCAGAAGGCGTGACACTGTTCGGCTTCTTACAATTCCGATATTAGACTGTTACATTTGCGTTACACGTCAATGGTGGACATTATGCCGGCCGCTACCTCTTTGCTATTGAAAGAACTGGTTTTTCGGCTGTCGATGGAGGCCCCGGCACGGGTGCGATCCTTGACCCTGCCAGATGGCCGGCGGTTCTGGTTGAAGCGGGTTGAGGTGTTGCCGCTGCGGATGCGACTGCAAAAGGGCAACGCAGCGGCGGCCTTTGAGGCCGAGCGGACGGGATTGCGTGTTCTGGGTGAGGTTGGCCTGCCGGTGGCGCCTATTGCGCTGGATGGGCCGGACTTTCTGGTGCTGTCGGATGTGGGGAGGACCCTGAACCTTTTGTTGCGGCAGGCCCCGCTGGAGGAGCGGCTGAGGGCGTTTCGGGCTGCGGGCCTGTCGCTGGCACGGCTGCATCGGGCGGGGTTCGTGCATGGGCGACCGGCGATCCGCGACATCTGCTGGGACGGGACGCAGGCGCGGTTTATTGATCTGGAGCGGTTCTCGGTGGCGCGGCGCGGACGTCTGCATCAGGCGCTGGATGTGGTGATGTTCGTGCAGACCGTAATGACGGCGACCAATGGTTCCGTGCCGGAACTGGATGCAGCGCTGGACGCGTATGTGTCAGCGGCACCGGTTGAAGTGATGCCGATGGTGCGCCGGGTGGTTCGCTGGCTGGGGTGGCTGCGGCCGCTGGCGAATGCCGTCTTGCGCCTGCGCCCGCAATCGCGGGAACTTGCGGCGGTGCCGTTGACGCTGGCGCGGTTACGGTAACCGCGTGTTGTAGCGGCGAAGCGGGGGTTTCGCACCCCCGCACCCCCGTGGAGCATTATCCCGAAGAACAATGACATTTTGGTCAAGTCATGGGGAAACTGGTCAGTCCTGGGTCCTGAGCACCTGCGCCGGGCGGGCGGACAGCGGCCGCAGTGCGAAGGCGAGGCCCGCGAGCAGCGTGGCAAGGATGCCGCCGATGACGATGGCGAAGGCTGAGACCGGCTCGAACCTGTAGGTGGCGTCCATCACGAAGGTCATCACCGCCCAGCCCGCGATTGCCCCGGCGATGACAGCCACACTGCCAGCGGCGGCACCCATCAGGGCTGATCGCAGTGCAAAGCTTGCAAGGATGCGGCCACGCGTGGCGCCGAGGGTTTTCAGGATAGCTGCCTCGTAGACACGGGCGCGCTCACCAGCAGCGGCGGCACCGATCAACACCACGAAACCGGTGAGCAGGGTTGCAGCTGCGGCCCAGGCGGTGGCGGTGGCGATGGCGCCTAGCGCCTCGGTCACCCGATCAATCGCCTCGCGGATGCGGATGGCGGTGATGTTGGTCCAGGTCTTGGTCACATCCTTCAAAAGCTGGCCTTCCGCTTCGGGCGGGGCATAGACCGTGGAGATGAAGGTGTGCGGTGCGCCTTGCAGGGCGGCGGCGTTCAGCGACATCACGAAGCCTATTCCGGCGGTGGAGAAGTTCACATCGCGGAACGAGGTGATGGTGGCGGTGATGTCACGGCCAAGGATGTTGACGGTGATGGTATCGCCCAGTTTCAGGCCGATTTCGGCGGCCTCTTCGGCGGCGAAGGACACTTGCGGATCGCCGGTGTAACCTTCGGGCCACCATTTGCCGGCAGTGATCTTGGTGCCTTCGGGTGGGGTGTCGGCGTAAGTGAGGCCACGGTCGCCGCGCACCACCCAGTGGTCGGTCACCTCGGTTGCCGGTTTGCCGTTGATCATGGTGACGACGCCGCGAAGCATCGGCGCGCTGTCAACCTTGGTCACAGCGGGGTTGTTGGCCATGCTGGCAAGGAAGGGGTCAATCTGGTCGGGTTGGATATCGACGAAAAAGAAGGCGGGGGCGCGTTCGGGCAGGTCTTGTTCGATGGAGTTGCGCAGGTTGCTGTCGATCTGGCCGACAGCGGCAAGGACCGACAGGCCGAGGCCCAGTGAAAGGATGACCGACGTCGCCTCGGACCGCGCGCCGCCGATGGAGCCAAGCGCCAGACGCAACGGAACCCGGCCGCGCGTGAGGCCGGACCGCGCGGTGCGCCGGGCGAGGCGGCGCATACCGTAAGCCGTCAGTGCCAGCACCAGAAGCGAGCCCAGGATGCCACCCGCCGCACCGAGCGCAAGTTCAGGGATGCCCGATAGGTAGACCGAGCCGCCAACAAGGATCAGCGCCAGACCCAAAAGTGCCGCGATGTAGATGCCGCGCGGGCGGGCACGCTGGCCGTCGCCACCGCGATACAGGGCTGCGGCGCGGACGGTTTCGGTGCGGGCCAGTGGCCAGAGAGTAAACAGAAGCGCGGTGATCAGCCCGTAGAACGCCGCCTCGATCAGCGGCATTGGTGCCAGCGCGATGTCCGCGGGGAAAGGCAGTTGCGCCTCGATGATCGGGCTGAACAGCATCGGGATGCCTGCGCCCAGGATCAGGCCCGCGACAATGCCGATGCCGGCGAGAACGAGGATCTGGAAAAGGTAGATGCGGAAGATCAGCCGCCCTTCGGCGCCGATGGTTTTCAAGGTGGCGATGGTGGCGATCTTGCCGTCCAGATAGGAGCGCACGGCGGCAGAAATGCCAACCCCGCCCACGGCCAGCCCGGCCAGACCGACGAGCACGAGGAAACTGCCGATGCGGTCGACGAATTCGTCGATGCCTGGGGCGGCGCGGCGACTGTCGGACCAGCTCATGCCCTTTTCGCGGAAGGTAGCTTTGGCCTGATCTTCGAGCTGTTGCAGGTTGGTACCCGGGGGTAGGGCAAGGCGGTATTCGGTTTCATAGAGTGAGCCGGGGGCCAGAAGGCCAGAGGCGGCCAGCGCGTCGGTGCGGATGATGGTGCGGGGGCCGAGGGTGAAGCCGCCGGAACTGTCAGGTTCGCGGATCACGGCGGCCGTCAGACGAAAGGTCTGGGTGCCGAGAGTGAAGGTGTCGCCGATGTTGAGCGACAGTCGGGCGATCAGCACAGGGTCGAGCGCCGCGCCGGGAAGGCCGCCTTTGGTGGCCAGCGCATCGGCGAGGGGGATCGGGGGGTCTAGGGTGACGGTGCCGTAGAGCGGGTAGTTGGCGTCGACGGCCTTGATCTGGGTGAGGGCTGAATCATCCGCGATCACGGCCATGGAGCGGAAATCGACCACTTCGGAGCGGCGCGTGGCGGTGCGGTCCATGAAAGCCAGTTCTTCGGCGTCGGCGAAGCGGTAGGTGAATTCCATCTGCGCGTCGCCGCCAAGCAAAGCTGCACCCTGATCTTCCAGCCCTGACTGGATCGCCGCGCGCAATGTGCCGACGGCGGCAATCGCGGCTACGCCAAGGGCAAGGCACAGAAGAAAGATGCGAAAGCCCGTGAGGCCGCCGCGAAGTTCGCGCCGTGCGATGCGGGCGGCGAGGCGTGTCGTCATTCTGCGGCGGCCTTCAGTTCCGGGGCAAGGTTGCCATCCGCCAGCCGCACCACGCGGTCGCAGCGGGCGGCAAGTTCGGCGGAATGAGTGACCAGCACCAGCGTCGCCCCGTGTTGGTCACGCAAGCCGAATAACAGGTCCATGATCGCCTGACCGTTGACGCCATCAAGGTTGCCAGTGGGCTCATCCGCCAGAAGGATGGCGGGGCGCGGAGCGGCGGCGCGGGCAAGGGCGACGCGCTGCTGTTCGCCGCCCGACAGCTGCGAGGGGTAGTGATGCAGCCTTGGGCCAAGGCCAACCGCGACCAATTCCGCCTCGGCGCGGGCGAAGGCATCGGTCACATTCGCGAGTTCCATGGGCAAAGCCACGTTTTCAAGCGCGGTCATGGTGGGAATGAGGTGGAAGGATTGGAAAACCACCCCCATATTCCCCCTACGAAAGCGGGCAAGCGCATCTTCGTCCATTGCGGTGAGATCCTGGCCCAACGCCATGACCGACCCGCCGGAGGCACGTTCAAGCCCGCCCATCAGCATGAGGAGCGATGATTTGCCTGACCCCGATGGCCCGACCAGCCCGACCGATTCGCCGCGCGAGATGGAGAGAGAGATGCCTTTCAGGATGTTTACCGGACCGGCATTGCCCTGCAAAGTGAGGCGTGCATCGGTGAGCACGAGGATCGGATCGGTCATGCGGTCTGCCCTTAAGGAACTGTCTGGATTGGCATATGGCGCGGTTTGCCAGTTCCGCAATGCTGCAGTTGCGATATTTGCACTGTCAAGTTCAGTTTTTGCCGAACCGGTGACGATTGTGGCATTGGGAGACAGTCTTACGGCGGGTTACGGGTTGCAGGATCAGAACGACGGCTTTGTGCCGCAGCTGCAGGCCTGGCTGCAAGCGCAGCGGGCGGATGTGGTGGTGCAGAATGCCGGGGTTTCGGGCGACACGTCGGCGGGCGGTCTGGCACGGCTGGATTGGGCGCTGGGGCCGGAGGTCGATGCGCTGATCGTGACGCTGGGCGGCAACGACATGCTGCGTGGGCTGGACCCGGTAGGCACCCGCGCGAGCCTTGAGGGCATTTTGCAAAAGGCTGGCGAGCGGGGATTGCCGGTGCTGTTGGTGGGGATGCAGGCGCCGGGGAACTTTGGCCCGGACTACAAGCTGACCTTCGACGCGATGTATCCGGAGCTGGCGGCGCAATATGGCAGCCTGCTGGAGAACAGCTTCTTTGACGGGCTGGTGGCGGCGGGGGCCATCGCGGGCGACCCGGCATCGTTTGCCCCGTTCATGCAGGCCGACGGTATTCATCCGAACCCGGAGGGTGTGAAGTTGATCGTGCAGGGGCTGGGGCCGAAGGTGCTTGAATTGCTGGGGCGGGTGAAGGGTTAGGCCATTGAGCCGATGCCTTTGCTTCTATGCATAGTGGCACTAGGCTGCCGGCAAAGCGGGGGCTGGCCCCCGCACCGCCAGAATACTTCCAAACAGAAAAAGCTGAGTGCCAAATGACGTTGATTGAACAACTCGCGGCCGTGGTTGGCGCCGGGCATGTGGTGACCGGTGCCGATATGACGCGGTATTCGCGCGATTGGATGGGCAAGTATGCAGGCGCGCCGGTGGCTGTGGTGCGACCTGGGACTACTGCCGAAGTGGCGGCGTGCTTGCGGGCTGCGGCAGCAGTGGGTGTTGCCGTGGTACCGGTGTCGGGCAACACCGGGTTGGTTGGCGGGACGATGACCAACGGCGGGCTGATGATCAGTCTGGAACGGATGAACCGTATCCGCGACTTGCGCGCCGATACCCGGGTCGTGGTGGCCGAGGCGGGAGTGATCCTGAGCCGGTTGCATGAAGCGGCGGAGGCGGAGGGGCTGTACTTTCCCCTGTGGTTTGGCGCGCGCGGCTCAGCGATGCTGGGGGGTGTGCTGTCAACCAATGCGGGCGGGTCGAACGTTTTGCGCTATGGCTCGACCCGGGCGCTGTGTCTTGGAGTGGAGGTGGTGCTGGCGGATGGCAGGGTGCTTGATTTGATGAGCGAGTTGCACAAGGACAATTCGGGCTATGACCTGAAGGACCTGTTCATCGGGGCCGAGGGGACGCTGGGCATCATCACCGCCGCCGTGATGAAGCTGGTGCCCGCGCCACGCGCCCATGCCACGGCGACGGTGGCCGCGCGCAGTCTGCCTGATGCGCTGGTGCTGTTGAACCGTATGCAGGAGGCGACGGGCGGCCGCGTCGAGGCGTTTGAGTTCATGCCTGCCACCTATTCGCGCAGGCTGGCAGTGGCACGGCCCGACCTGGGGCTGCCGTTCGCGGACATTCCAGACGTCACGATTCTGATTGAGGCGGCAACAACCGTGCCGCGTGAGGCGGTGCCGGATGAGACGGGGGCCGTGCCGTTGGTGACGCTGCTGGAGGATGTGCTGGGCGAGTTGCTGGACGCCGGGCTGATTACCGACGCCGTGGTGGCGCAAAGCGAGGCGCAGCGCCGCGCAATGTGGGCGCGTCGCGAAGCTGCGGCGGAAATTGGGGTGGGCCTGACGCCGGTGGTGGATACCGACGTCTGCGTGCCACTGGACAAGGTCGAGACCTTCTTGGACACGGTGCTGGCCCGGTTAGAGGCGATTGACCCCGGACTTACCAGTCTGACGGTGGCGCATCTGGGGGACGGCAACTTGCATTTCAGCGCTTTTCCGACGCGGGATGATGCTGATCTGAAGGACCGGGTTCTGGAGATCGTGGAAAATGTGGTAGCCGAGTTGCGCGGCAGCTTTTCGGCAGAGCATGGCATCGGGCTGTCAAAGCTGAACTCGATGTCGCGGCGCAAGAATCCGGTTGCAATCGAAGTGATGCGCGCGATCAAGCAGGCGCTGGACCCGGCAAACCGGATGAACCCCGGCAAGGTCATTCCGCAGTGACTTGTGCCCGCCGGGGCACGGGGGTAGCGGTGGCGCCATGACCGCGATCAGGATTGTACTGCAGGACCCCGCGCTGCGCACTGCCGGGGTCGTCATGGCGCTGCAGGGCGGCATTGTTTGCAGCTTTGGTCCATACTTCGCGACGCTTGCAGTGAACACGTTTGGCTTTGGTGACGCGGGTTTCGCGGTGCTTTTGGCGGTGTCCAGCGTGCTGAGCGTATCGGCTTCGGTCATTGCGGGGATCAGGGCGGATCAGACGGCGAACCGGCGGCGGATCACGCTGGCGGCAGTAGGTTGTCTTGTGGCGGGGATGGCGCTGATGACGATTGCGCCGGGGCCTTGGGTCTTTGCCCTTGTGTCGGCAGTGCTGTTTCCGGTGGCCTCGATCACTTTCGGGCAGGTGTTTGCCTTGGCGCGGCTGGCGGGAACGACCTATCCTGAGGCCGAGCGGGACGGGATCATGTCGGTGATCCGGGCGCTGTTCGCGGCGCCCTTCGTGGTGGTTCTGCCGGTCTGGGCACTGGCCTTTGCGATGGGCGCGCCATTGTTGGCGATCTATCCCGTTGGTCTGATCATGGCCGGGTGCATGTTGGCTGTCGTTGCGCGCCAGTGGCCGCGCGATGGTGCGGCTGCATGGACGGACCGGCCCAGCGGGTTGAGCTTTCGGGCGGCACTGGCCGAAATGGCGCATCCGGCGCTGGCATGGCGGGTCATGGCGCTGGGCGCGGTTGTGGCGGTGAGCACGGTCTACATCGCTTTGATTTCGCTGGTGATGGTGGCGGACGTCGGGCGCGGGACGCAGGATGTTGCGCTGTATGTCGGGCTGGTGGCCGGGCTGGAGGTTCCCTTCATGCTGATCTTGCCGATGGTTTCGCGAGGATGGAGCCGGACGCGGATGATTTTCCTGGGGACGGCGCTTTATGCGGTGCATGTGGCGCTACTGCCGGTGCTTGCAGGCAGCGGCTGGGTCTGGCTGCTGATCTTGCCAGCCGCGATTGGCGGAGCGGTCACGCTGACGGTTCCGATAGCTTATTTGCAGGACCTGATGGCAGATCGGCCGGGTGCGGGGGCGTCGCTGATGGCGGTGCAGCGGTTGATCGGGGATGTGATGGCTGCAGTGTGTTTTGCGGCAGGCACGGCGCTGTCGGGTTATGGGCTGGTAGCGGGACTGGGCGTCGCGGTGTCGGTGGTCGGGGCGGCCTGTCTTTGGGCGGCGGATCGGCGAGCCTGACATCCAAGGCGGTGACAGGGCAAGCGCTGGCATAAGCAGCTTGAATTCCGATGTGGAAGAATGCACGTTAAGGAAGAGTTATGCGACATTTGAACAACCGGAAGGCGTTTCTCCCGCGCCAGACTTCCGGACCTGTGCTGCGCGGCGAGGAAGTGATCGCTGCGCAGCATCTTTTCCTAAGGCGGTGACATTGCTGCGCAGCAATCCAGCAAAATCAATTACCTGAGACGGTCCTGACCTCAAGCTGCAAGATGGCTGGCAGCGGGCCGGTTGCATCGGATTCGTCAGTCAGGGCGACGACGCCGCGCGTTGCCTCGCCAAAACCCGCATCGCGGAACATGTCGTTCAACGGGCTGGCCGCCGCGCTGCGAGAGAGTTCTGCCGCGTCCTGCGCCAGATAGCCCAGATCCTCGACCGGGCTTTGCGGTTTGGCGGGGGTCACGACGATGATCATGCGTTCCTGGCCAAGGACAGTGTCGCTGATCTTGAACAGGCCCTTTTTCAGTTCGTCGCCCGGCTGCAGCCGCCCCGAAAACCAATGGCTGATCGAGTAGTCCGCGCCCACGTAAAGCACGTTCACGTCGACCGAGATGTCCATGTTGTTGCGCGCCAGTACGTGAACTTCGTCATCGGGGATAAGGGTTGGCACCGGCATGAAGGGCAGCGGCTTCAGGGTGCGGTCTTCGGGGTTGCGGGTCAGCATCTCGACCTCGACGTCAAGATTGCCGCTGCCCAAGGCATCGCCCAGCTTCAGCAGGTTCAGCGCCTTGGACATCGTGGCCAGCGTATCGCCGACCGCAAGGGCCAGGGTCGCGGAATCCTTGTCGGCGGTCGAGATCGAGGGCGTGGTCGCCAGATCTTCGGCGAGACCGGTAGAGAGCAGCACCCAGATCGCATCCGGGCGTGGGCTGTCGGCGATCACGGCCAGACGCAGGTCAGCCTCGGCCCCGGCGTTCACGAAGGTGAGGCGCGGGCCGGCCTCGGCCTTAAGGGCGTCGAGGGCCGCAAGCAGCGCGTCGGCGGGGGCGGTGCCGGGTTCTGGCAGCGCGACCGTCAGGGAAAAGTCGAGCGTGCTATCAAGCTTGCGCAGGAAGACGCCCTTGGGCAGGTCAGCGGGCAGCACTTTCCCATCCTTGGCCACAGCGACTCCGGTCGAGGTAAAAGTGTCGACCGAAGCCAGCTCGACAAAGCCGATGGCCGCGTCCGATGCGTCTGCCGCCGTTGCCATCACCGCCAGAACCGCGCCTTCGGACAGGCCGTGCAGCGACCCCGCCGGAATGACAAAACTGCCGTCGGTCACGCTGGCCTGCCATTGCGCGACGCGTTCGCCGCCGACGCCGCCGAAAACCACCGCATCAAGATCGCCCTCGAACAGCGGGGTGGAGCGGGCGAGGTTCTTGACGGAATACTTACGCAACACCTCTTGCGCGATCTGCCCGTACGTGGCGCCGGGGTATTCGGCCAGCGTTTCCATCAGCGCATAGGTGAACACGCCCTGCGGCTTGCGGTCAGGCTTGCCCTTGGGCAGGTTCTTTTCCGGCGTCACTTCATTGGTCTGCGCGGCGAAGAAAGCGACAAAGCTGCCATCGCCGTCGCCTGAGTCAAACGGAGCATCTTCGGGGGTGCGCGGGTCGCCAATGCTGCGGGTGACGACATCTTCCATTGCTTCAGGGGCGATCCCCAGGACGGCTGGGTCAAGTTGGCGGGTGCGCACCTCTTCATCACCAGCATCGACGCCGCGGGTAGCAGTGCCGGAATGACAGCTGTCAAACACTGCCCAGACATCGACACCCTTGGCGCGCAGGGCATCAATCATGGCGCCGATCTCGTCATCAACAAGCGCGTTTTCGACATGGCCGGTAGTGTCGGACCATTGGCCGATATCGACCGGCAGGAACAGCTCGTCCAGACCGTCAAGTTCCGAGGCCGGGTCTGCGGCAGGGGCTTGGGTGCCGTGGCCGGAGAAGTGCAGATAGACGAAATCGCCCGGCTGCACTTTGGCCGTCAGATCGGTAAAGGCAGTGCGGATCGCGCCAAGGGTTGCGGGCGCTACGTCATCGCGGCCATCGGTCAGAACTGTGACGTTCTCGGCCGCAAATGGCACCGGGGCCTCGGTCGTAAGGTAGGTGGCAACCAGCGCCACGTCATTGGCCGGACCCTTCAGCCACCAGCGTTCCTCGAGGTTGCGGTATTCGTTCGCGCCGATCAGGATCGCATAGTTTTCCCGTGCGAAAGCTGGCAGCGACAGGGCGGATAAGGCGGTGGCCAGAAGGAATTGGCGAATCATGAGGAACCCTCAGTTGGTCATCAGCGCGTAATTCGTTGCAGTTGGGCCGTTGTTTTCAACCCTCAGGGTGAAGGTGCCGCCGGTGGCCGGGGTCCAACCGCAGTAGGCAATGTGCGAAACATCGGTATCAGAACAGACCAGACGGCCCTGATCATCAAGGACGGTGAGGTTGAGATTGGTCGACGACTTTGCCTCGACATAGACTTCGGCATACTCGCCACCGCGAAATTCGATGGGCGGGTAGGTGTCATCGCTGCCGTTGGGCAACGCGCCGATGTTGTAGACCGGTCCGGAGGCCACGCCCTTGTTGGTTTCCGCGCGGACATCTTCGATCAGGCCAAGCATGGCTTCATCGCCGGTCGCCAGAGGTTCGGCACTGGCCAGCATTTCGTCCCAGCCAAGCGGGGCGTCAATTGCAGTTTGCCCGCCAGTGGCCGTGCGGTCGGTGGGGGTTGGCGCGATGGTCTTGCGCAGTTTCGCGGCAGCGATGATCAAAAGCGGATCTTGCGCCTCAAGCCCGACCGCGTAGAGCCGGGCAGAAAGCGCCGCCACCTTCACCGGCGACGGAACTTCGGCCAGGGCTGCCATCGGCAGGGCAGACAGCAGAAGGGTTGCAAGCAACGATCGGGTCATGCGGGCGCTCATCAATACGGGTCTTGAGGCTGAAACATGAGGCCGGCCCGCGCCCCTGTAAACACTCAAGTTTTCGATGACAGGCTTTGTCATGTGCCTCGGTTGGGGCGGGCTGGTAGCGTTGGGGCAATGAAGCAGATCAGAGGGTCCGGAATGTTGTTTCGAAAAGCCGTCAAGCGGGTGCAACCGCTGGTGTGTATGGTTGAGGCGGTGGCCGTGGTAGTGGTCCTGGCGTTGGTGGCACTGGTGTCGCCTGCACAGGCAACGCCCTTGGACGCGGCGATGGACACGGTCTTTACGGTGCGCAGCGCCGATGCCGAAGACCGATTTCTGGGGTCGGCGTTCCTGTGGGGCGAGGCGGGTGAGGTTGCCGTGACCAACGCGCATGTCGTGGGTGCAGCAGAGGACGTTCGTCTGATTGACCGGCATGGCAACGAAACGACAGCGCTGGTTATCGCGCGTGATCCGGTGCGCGATGTGGCGGTGATTTCGGTCACGCCGGGGCGGCGGGGGCTGGTGATCGCCGATACCGTACCGGGGCTGGGGGCCGAGGTGTTCGCGCTTGGGGCGCCGCTGGGGGTCGAGTTCACGTTGACCGAAGGCCGGATTTCGGCGGCGGACCGGCAAGTGGAAATCGCAGTGCCGATGTTGATGCTGCAGCATGATGCAGCGGTCAATCCGGGGTCGTCGGGCGGGCCGCTGGTGGACGCCGTGGGGCGGCTGGTTGGCATGAACAGCCAGATCGCCGACGGTAGCCGGATGTTCGTGGGCATCGCTTACGCGATTCCTGCCGCTGATCTGTCGCGCATCGTGGCGGGGCTGATCGACGAGACCCTGGCACCGTTTCCGTCGTTGGGCATGATGGCGCGCCCGGTGGACCGGCAGGTGGCTGGTGCGCTGGCAGTTACGCCCGCAGGGCTGTTGATCGACGGGGTCGAGGCCGGTGGTCTGGCAGAAATGTCGGGTCTGATGGCGGGGGATATCATTCTGGCGGTTGATGGGGTGGCACTGAAGCAGGCTGGTGATTTCGCCTTTGGCATCGAGGCCGCGGTGGCGAATGGCCAGGCGGCGGTGGCAATCTTACGCGGCAAGGATGCGATGGTTGTCATGCTGGCGTTTGGTGCAGGCGAGGCGGGTGAAGCCTTTGGCATCGGCATCAAGACCCGGCAGATTGCGGGCGGCAACCCGGAACAAGTGACAAGCTATCGTCTTTCGGCGCTGGGCCTGATGCTGGGTGAGGGCGGGCTGGTCGAGGATGTGACCGACAATTCCCCAGCCCTGTTTGCCGGGATCGCCAAGGGCGACCGGATCATCGCTGTGAACGGCGAGAAAGTGGATCTTGGCGCCCTGAGCGCGCTGGAGGTGACGGCAGCGGTGTTGATGCTGGTGACGGCTCCGGGCGGCGAGACACGGCATATCTACCTTGATCCCTGGGGTGCGACCGAGGGAGTGCGCCCGGTGGGCGGTGCAAATGTGCTTGACCCGGACGTGGTGGTGTTCTGAAACAGGACAGAGCATAGGGTGGGTGCCATGATTGAGCGCATTCTGATCGTGGAAGACGATGCCGAGACCGCTGCCGCAGTGCGCGCAGTGGTGGAGGGGCTGGGCTGCGCCGCAGATCACTGCGACACGCTGGACGCCGGGATCGCGGCGGCGCATTCGGGCGATTACCGGGTGATCGTGCTGGACCGGATGCTGCCGGGCGGTGACGGGGTTGAGGCGATGGCGCGCATCCGGGCCGGCGGGTCGCGGGCGATGATCCTGATCCTGTCGGCGCTGGGACGGGCTGCAAACCGGGTCGAGGGGCTGGAGAAGGGCGCCGACGACTATCTGCCTAAGCCGTTCGAGGCGGACGAATTGCGCGCGCGGATACGGGCGCTGCTGCGACGTGGCACGATGCAGGTGCTGGACAACGATTTGATGGCCTTTGGTGATCTGGAAATCCGGCTGAAGGCGCGGACGGTGCATGTCAAGCGCGCGCATGTGGCGGTCAGCCCCAAGGAGTTTGAGCTGATCACCTATTTCGCCAGCAATGCCGGGCAGTTGGTCACGCGGATGCAGCTGTTGGAAAACGTCTGGAACCTGCATTTCGACCCCGGCACCAACGTGGTTGACGTGCATGTCGGGCGGCTGCGGCGTAAGCTGGAGGAAGCCGGATCGCAGGCTATCCAGACCGCGCGGGGCGAGGGTTACATCTTTGCGCCGCCCACCGGGGCTGCCGGGTGACGGCGGCCAAGGGGCCGGCTGCCAAGCCTCTGGCCGCACGAGCTACTTTGCGTCTGGCGGCACTGATGGCGCTGGCGGTCACAGTCTTGTCGATGGTCGGAATGGGGCTGCAATACCGTCTGGTCGAAGGCCGGATGATGGCGGCGCAGCGGGCGCTGCTGACCGCCGATCTGGATGGGTTCGCGGCGCTTTACGACCAGCGCCGGATCATCGCGCTGCGTCAGGCCATCGAGTACCGGGGGGCGGCGGCCACCGGTGAAGAAATGCTGTTGCTGATGGACCGCAACGGCAAGGTTCTGGCCGGCACGCGGGAAGGCTGGCCAAAGCAGCTGGAGCCGGAAGGAGCGGATTTCGAGATTGAACCGGCGCAGGTGTTTTCCGAGGCGGGTGTGCGCTGGCTGGCCGTCGCGCGGGATTTGCCGGGGGGGTTTCCGCTGCTGGTGGCGCGCAGCCTGAAGCCGGTGGATGACACGCTGGCGGCAATGCGGCGCGGGATGCTGGGCTTGCTGGCAGCAATTCTGGTGGCGGGGGCCGGGGTGGGTTGGATGGCGGCGCGGTCCGTGATGGCGCGGATCGGGCGGGTCAATGCCCTTGCCGACCGAGTGGCGGAAGGCGAGTTGGACGCGCGTCTGTCAGGCGCGCGGTCCGACGACGAGTTTGGCATGCTGGAGACCCACGTCCACGCGATGCTGGACCGTATCCAAAACCTCAACCGCGCGACGCACCGCCTTTCAGATACCATCGCGCACGAACTGCGCACACCGCTGAACCGTATGCTGCAGAAACTGGCGAAGATCGATGGGCAAGAGGAGGTGACCGCCGATCTGCGGGCCGAGATGCGGCAGGCGATCAAAGTGTTCGATTCGCTGCTGGATATCAGCCGGGCCGAGGCCGATCAGGGCAGTGGCGGGGGGCTTCAGCCAGTGGATCTGTCAGCCGTGGCGCGGGAAGTGTGGGAGCTTTACGAGCCGTTGGCCGAGGACAAGGGGATGGTTGCAGATGCGTCGATCCTGCCGGGGTCCATGGTGTTGGGCGATCGGAACCTTATTGCGCAGATGCTGTCGAACCTGATCGAGAATGCGATCAAGTATTGCGCGGCAGGTGACCGGGTGACGTTGTCGCTGGCCGATGCCGGGGATCGGTATCTGATGCGGGTTGCAGATACCGGGCCGGGTCTGCCCGAAGACATCAAGGGCGAAGCGTTCGAGCGGTTTGTGCGCGCCGAGCGTGACCGGGGCATCAAGGGGCACGGGCTTGGGCTGGCGCTGGTGCGGGCAATTGCGGCGCGGCATGGGGCGCGGCTGGAGCTGCCGCCCAGCGACACGGGTTTCGTGCTTGAAATCACCTGGCCAAAGATACAGTCATCGCGGGCCCCTTAGCATCTACAGGTTTGCATGCGCATCGCCATCATCCTGCTTTTGATCCTTGCCGGTTGTGCACCGTGGAACTGGCCGCAGAACCTGCCCCTGAATGGCGAGAACGCGGCACTGGTTGAACCGCTGGTAGTGGGGGATGGCGAGCTGTACATCGGCCTCGCATTTTCCGGAGGCGGCATGCGGGCCACGGCGTTTGCCTACGGAATGCTGAAGGAATTGCGCGCCGCGGGCATGGTGACCGGCACCCCGAATGGCCTGTTGGATCACGTCAGGCTGGTTTCCGGCGTTTCGGGTGGGTCGGTGATGGCGGCGCAGTTCGGGTTGAACGGCCCGCAGGGTCTGGACGGATTCCGCGAGACTTACCTGATCACCAATGCCGAGAAGTACATGGCGACATCTGCCCTGAACCCGTTGACCATCGCCAAAGGCGTGGCGGGAGGGGTGAATAGCCGCGAAACTTTCGGGCGCTATCTGGACGAGGTGCTGTTCAAGGGCGCCACCTTTGGCGACCTGCGCAAACGATCAGGGGTCAAGACCTGGATCAACGCGACCGACGTTGCCAACAACACGCCCTTCCTTTTCAGCCCGGAAACGTTTGACGCGTTGTGTTCTGATCTTTCGAAGGTGCTGCTTTCGGAAGCGGTTGCTGCTTCTGCCGCCTATCCGCTGGTGTTCACCCCGATCGTGCTGACCGCGCATCATGGCAAATGCGACTACCGTGAGCCGGACTGGCTGACCGCCGCGCGCTATAACCCCGAGGCGACGGCTGCGATGCGGGCACATGCGCGGGCGCTGGAAAGCTATGGCAACCCCGACGAGGTGAAATTCGTCAAACTGCTGGATGGCGGCATCACCGACAACTTCGGCACGACGGGTCTGGCAGTGGAACGTGCCCGCGCGCAGGCGCCATTTGCACCGATGACGCCAGAGGAGGCGGTGAAACTGAAGCGGATGCTGTTTCTGGTGGCCAACGCGGGGGTGGAAAAGGATTACGATTGGACGCGGCGGGTGGCAGGCCCCGGTGGTGTCGGGATGGCGATGTCGATTGCGACCAGTGCGATGGCCGCCGCATCGCGGTCGGGGTACGATTCGATGCGAGGTGAACTGCGGTTCTGGGAGACGGAACTGATCGAATGGCGCTGTGCGCTGCCTCTGTCAGAAGTGCGTCGGTTGCGCGGCTCGACCGATGGCTGGGATTGCAGGGACGTGAAGCTGTTCGTCGGTGAGGTAAGCTTTGCCAGCCTGCCTGACGCCACGCGCGACAAGCTGGACGAAGTGCCGACGCGGTTGAAGCTGGCAGCAGCGCAGGTTGACATGGTGATCGAGGCTGGGCGTCTGGCCACGCGGGCGGCACCGGAGTTCAACGGCTTTCTGGCGTCGTTGGCCGGAAATGGCGTGGAAGGCCGGATTGCGGCGGGCGGGCGGCGTGTCGTGCCCTTGGGAAACTGACATGGCAATGACAAATGCGGTCATGGTCCGCGAGACACTTGTTCTGTGACCCGGGCCGGGTATCTTTGCGCCATCATGCCGTACAGATTTCCATATGTTCTTTCTTTTGCTGCAGCCTTTGCGGCCTGTCCCGTTCAGGCCGAAGTGCGCGCCGTACTGATCGGCGTCAGCGATTATCTGGTGCTGGACGCCGATCTGCAGGGTCCGTCTTATGACGTGGCGCTGATGGCCGAGACGTTGGTGGTGCGCGGCGTGGACGCGGGCAAGATGACGGTGCTGACGGCCACCCCCACCGGCCTGCCAGCGGGTGTTGTCACCGGTCAGCCCGTGCGCGCCGAGATCATTGCGGCGATGGAGGCGGCGGCTGCGGCCTCGCAGCCTGGCGATACGGTGGTGTTCTACTTTTCGGGTCACGGCTCGCAGGCCCCGGACATGAGCGGCGATGAAGGCGGCGGCTATGACGAGATCCTGCTGCCCGCCGACGCAGCCGGGTGGAAGGGCGCGATCGGCGCGGTGGAAAACGCCTTGCTGGACGATGAGCTGCAAGCCTGGGCGCAGGGCATGCTGAGCCGTGGGGTAAAGCTGGTCGGGCTGGTTGATGCCTGCCATTCGGCCACCGGCTTTCGGGCGATTGGCGGCGAAGGCGTGGCGCGGGTGCTGGACCCTGAGGCGCTAGGCATTCCGGATTACATCGCTACAGTGGCGGGCGCCGAGGCTCCGCCGCTGTCGGGCGATTTCGTGTTTCTGTATTCCTCGCAGTCCGATCAACGGTCGTTCGAATACCCGTTGGGAGATGATGGCACCTGGCATGGCGAGTTCACCCTGCGCCTTGCCGAGGTGTTGCGTAGCGCGCCGACGGCAAGTTGGGCGCAAGTATTGGCGGCCACTACGGATGCGATGGTGCAAGGTCCCGCGCGGCAGATGCCGGAAGGCGAAGGCACCTTGCTGGACGCGCAGGTGTTTGGCGCTGGTGCGGCTGAGGCGCGCATGGTGGTCGAGGGGGACGTTCTGAAGGCGGGTCTGTTGCAGGGCCTGACCGCAGGCAGTGAGGTGGCGCTGTATGCTGGCCCTGCTGGTGGCGATGCCTTGGGAAGGATGACCATCACCGATGTGACCGCACGCGAAGCGCGTCTGGACGGCCCGGTGCCGAAAGGTGCAGTTTGGGCCGAACTTGTCAGTCTCGCCCCGCCAGCGCCGCTTACGCTGGCCGAACCGGTGCGCGCGGATGCGGCGGACGGATTGGATTATGCCGAATGGCTGGCGGCATTGCCTTCGGGCGAAGGGCCAGCTGACCTTGTGCCGATCCTGACGGAAGGCAGCGTGGCGTTGGCCAATGCAGATGGCGTGCTTGACCCCGAAGGGCCGGGTTCCAGCCCCCGAATCATGCTTGAGGCCGGTGAGACCGCTGCCATGGCCGTGGACCGGATGCTGGCGCAAGCCGAGCACGGCCTGCGTCTGCGCGAGGTGCTGGCTGGGGCGGCCGGGCGCAGTTTGACCGGCAAGGCGGCAGTGTCGATGCAGATCGAACGCCGAGTTGCGGCGGCGGCCGATGGGGCCTGCGCCGCGCCCGAGGCGGCGGTGGCCTATGATCCGGCGGACGGGGTTTCCGCCTGTGACCAGATCTGGCTGACGTTGACCAACACCGGTGGCAAGGCGCAGGATGTCTCGGTGCTGTACTTTGCCGCCAATTTCGAGGTGACCCCGATCTGGCCTGCGCAGAACCTTGCGAACCGGCTGGCACCGGGCGAAAGCGTCCGAGTGGGAATGCAGATCGAGCCGGGGCAGACGGCGGGGCTTGAGGAGATCTGGGTTCTGGCGGTGCCCGTAGATCCCGATGCCCCGCGCGTCGACCTGACACGCCTTGCAACGCCGCAGATGACGCGCGCCTTTGCAGGTGCCTCCGATGAGGTGACGATCTGGCTGGAAGGGCGGATGATCCCGCCAGACGAGGCCAGGACGCGCGGCTTCACGATTAAACCTGCCCCCCTGACGATGATCCGTCAGGTGGTGCGACTGAACCCCGGGACGGTGTGATCCCATGTCGAGTGATGGAAGGACGGATGCAAAATGAGACTGCGTTTTGGACTGGCACTCCTCCCGCTGGTGCTTGCGACCGGGCTGGGTGCGGAAACAGCGGCCACCGAACTGGCCCCGGCTTTTGCGGCAGAGGAGGGGAACAGTTCGCCCTTTGCCTTTGCCAAAAGCGGCGCCAAGGCGGCGCGCGCGGCAGTGGCGGACACCGCGGGTGCCAAGGTCATCGGTGGCGAAATTGCAGCGGAAGGAGCGTGGCCATGGCAGGTTGCACTGCTGGTGGGTGGCACGCCAGTGGGCACCGACACGCAGTTCTGCGGCGGGTCGCTGGTAATGGATGAATGGGTGCTGACGGCGGCACATTGCGTCCATTGGAAGGGCGATGACGGAACCTTTGCCGATCTTCTGCCGCAGGATATCGAGGTGCTGGTGGGCACCAACGAGTTGAGCCCCGGAAGAGGCGACTTGATCGAAGTGGAGGCCGTGTTCAAGCACCCGTCCTATGTGGGAACGCAGTTCGATTTCGACATAGCGCTGGTGAAGCTGGCCCGCGCGCCGATGGTGCCGTACCAAACCATCGAAGTGCCGGATGGAGAATTTGGCGACATCCTGAACAAGCAGGGCGTGACGACTGTGGTCACCGGCTGGGGTTTGCAGGAAGGGGCGATGCCGTCGCCCGAATTGCGTCAGGCGCAGATCCAGATCCTCGACCGCGACCTGTGTAACAACGCGATGATGGAAGCGCGGGCCGAGGATGCGGCGGGCGGCTTTACCTATGCCGCGCAGACGCTTGGTGTGGCAGAGCAGGACGCCTATGCAATCTGGGATGAACTGGTTGCCCGCGCGCCATTGCCGGTCAGCGAGAACATGATCTGTTCAGGCACCTTCGAGGGCGGCAAGACCAGTTGCAACGGTGACAGTGGCGGACCTTTGGTCGTGCCGCTGGACGATGGCAGCTATATTCAGGCCGGGATCGTAAGCTGGGGTCTGACGGCCACAACCGGCAAGGGCTGCGAAGAGACGGCGTTGTTTTCGGCCTACACCAACATCTCGAAGTTCGTACCCTGGCTTAATCAGGTGATCGCGGCCAACCCCTGACCCGCCCCAGTATCACAATGCGAACACACGCCCCGTGCCTTGTTTTGAGGCGCGGGGCTTTTCTTGCGGTTTGACGGCCGGTGGCTGGGGGATCATGCAGCATCGGCAAATGTTGCGCTGGTGGACGGGGGCGAAGCCTCCGGCGGGGATATCTGCGAAGGGGAAGCCATTGGGAGAGCGCGATGCGCTGATGCGTTTGGTGACGCTGCAGGGCCACTGTTTGTGCCAGACATAGCGGCCTTCCGCCCAAGCAAAAGGCCCGGACAGTGCTGCCCGGGCCGTTGGTCTTGGAAGAGTGTTGCGTGCGCAGTTACCCGCGCAAAGCTTGCCGCCGGTCAGTTCGTCATCAGGTAATAGCTGTTGCGCGCCCGACCCATGTTCTGCACCGTCACGTAAAAGTAGCCGTCCCAGGACGGAGTGAAGTTGCAATAGAGCGAGTCCGACCAACTGACATCGTAGCAGAACACGTTGCCGTTTTCGTCGGTGATTGCCACATCAAGGTTGGCATCGCCGTCGCCCACGACGGCAATCTCGGCATAGGAGTTGCCATAGAACGGGATCTCCCAGACATCGGTCTGGCCCGATGGCAGCCGCGACAGCCAACTCACCGCCCCACCTATCCGTCCGCGCGAGCCTTCGGCTTCGGCGTCGGCGATAAGGCCCATCAGGATTTCGTCATCCGCAGCCAGTTCCTTGGCCTTGGCCAGCATCATCATCGCGTCGACCGGGGCGTCGGCTGCACCTTCTGCATCATCGGCGGGCATGTCGCCAGTCGTGGTTTTCTTGATGTCGCCGCCTTCTTTCACTTCCACGCCCATCGCCAGCTTGGCAGCGGTCAGCACGGTCAGTGCATCGCCTGACGCCACGCCCATCGCATAAAGCTGGCTGGCAAGGCCAAGGGTTTCGGCGCCACCAGCCGGTGAAGCGGCAGCCTCGGTGTTCACGTTGGTGCCCGTCTTGTCCTGTGCCATCACAGGCAGCGCGAGACCGATCAAGGCGGTCGTCGAGAGGGCGATCGAAAGGGATTTCAGGGTCATGGTTTATCCTATTCGTTGGCCGCCCCGGAGCGGGGCGGGATGCAGTGACTTTGGCAGGGTGGAAGTGCTTTGAGAAGACGGTTTGGCGTGACAAATATCGTCATATTCCTAATTGGTCAGCAGTTTGTAGCTGTTTACAGCCGTTCCGGTGTTGGCGACTGATATCGTGAAAAACCCATTCCGGGCGGGAACAAAGTCGCAAAACACCTGATCCGAGGCAGAAAGATCGGCGCAGATCAGTTTGCCTTCGGCATCGGTGACAACCAGATCAAGGTTGCTGTCACCGTCGCCCAGCAGGGCGATTTCAGCATAGCTTTCGCCAAAGAACGCAATTTGCCAGACATCGGTTTGCCCGGCAGAAAGGTCTGACGTGGCGGCCGCTGCGGCCTCGATCCGGCCGCGCGGCAGTTGCGCGTCAAGGTCATAGACCAGATCCTGCAAGGCCGGGTCCTCCCCAGCCAGTGCCCGGGCTAGGACGATGGCCTGATCGCCCGCGGGGTTGGCCGCCGCACTGGCACCGGTCGGCTGATCAGGGATCGCGGTGCCAGTGGTTTCCTTCTTCCACCCCGCCGCCGGGCGTTCGGTGACGCTGCGCGCAAGGCGGATTGCGGTCAGCAGGGTGGTGGTGTCGCTGTCGCGCAGGGCGGTCGCATAAAGCTTGTAAGCCATTGCGAGTGTGGTTGCAGGGCCCGGCGCACCGTGCGGATTTGCGCTGAGGTTCGGCGCTTCGGCCAGCGTGGGGCTGGCGATAAGTGCTGCGATCAAAGAAAGGCGGGTCATCTGAATCCGGGGTATGGTTTCCACCTTTCTGGCACCGAGGGCCGGGGATGGAAAGTCCGGATCGCATGACGTGGCTATCCGCTTCTGCGGTTTCGCGCTAGCACGGTGAGATGAGCGGTGAGGGCTGAGATGCGGGCAATCCTTGAGCGGCTGGTGGCATTTGACACGGTAAGTTCAAAGCCGAACATGGCGCTGATGCGGTATGTGAAGGAGGTGCTGGAAAGCGCGGGCATCGCACCCCTGCTGATCCCCGATGCCGATGGCACCAAAGCCAACCTCTTTGCCAGCATTGGCCCCGTTGGCGCGGGCGTGATGCTGTCTGGCCATACCGATGTGGTACCCGTTGAAGGGCAAGCGTGGACCTACCCGCCCTTCGCGCTGACCAAGGCCGAGGGGCGGCTCTATGGGCGCGGCACGGCGGACATGAAGGGCTTTGTCGCTTGCGCAGTTGCGGCAATGCTGGCGGCATCGAAGCGGCCGTTGAAGGTGCCACTGCATCTGGCACTGTCGTATGACGAGGAGATCGGCTGCATGGGGGTGCGCAGTTTGATCGACATGCTGGAGGCCGCACCGCAGCGCCCGCGCATGTGCATCGTGGGCGAACCGACGGGAATGCAGGTGGCGACCGGGCACAAAGGCAAAGTGGCGTTGCGCGCGACCTGCGTCGGGCGCGAGGGACATTCGGCGTTGGCGCCGATGGCGCTGAACGCGCTGCATCTGGCGGCGGATTTCGTCGGCGCGGTGCGCGGCTTGCAGGCCGATGTCGTGGCAACCGGGTTGCGTGATGGTGATTATGACGTGCCCTATACCACGCTGCATGTGGGCAAGCTGAATGGCGGCGTGCAGGTGAACATCGTGCCCAATCTTGCGGTGCTGGATTTTGAAATCCGGTCCCTGGCCGGCGACGACCCTGAAACACTGATTGCAAGACTTCGGTGGGCGGCAGAGGAGATCGTTGCCCCGCTGCGCGCAGCGTTTCCTGAGGCTGAAATCAGGGTCGAACGCTTGTGGGACTATCCGGGACTGGGCACGTCGTCAGACGCGGGGGTGGTGACTTTCGTCAAGGGGCTGACTGGGGCGAACGGCACGATCAAGGTGGCGTTCGGGACGGAGGGCGGGCTGTTTGACACGCGGCTGGGCATCCCCACGGTGATCTGCGGGCCGGGATCGATGGCGCAGGGGCACAAGCCGGACGAGTATGTGAGTGTGGAACAGCTGGGCCGGTGCGAGGCGATGCTTGCGGCGCTGATCGACCGGCTGGAGGCCGGGTTCTAGCGCCCGCCGCTATAGGCGAAACGGTAGGCCAGCGCCACGCCGCCCGCACCGCCCACGATGTTGCCCAAGCTGACCCATGCCAGCGCGGTGGCGGCAGACGCAATGCTCACCTCTGCCCCGGCGAACATTCCAAGCGGCAACAGAAACATGTTGGCGATCAAATGCTCCAGCCCAAGCAGCACAAAGGTGGTGACGGGCCATAAGATCGCAAGGATCTTGCCGGTGGTGTCGCGCGCCGAAAACGACAGCCAGACTGCGAGACACACCAGCGCATTGCACAATGCGCCGCGAGTGAATGCCTCTAACGGGCCCAAGGCGGCCTTTGCGGTTGCCACCTTGGCGGCGGTAGCCCCAAAGGGCGCATCCAGCAGTCCGCTGAAATGGAATGCCAAAGCCAGTCCGACGGCCCCGAGGAAATTGCCAAGATAGACCACGATCCAGCTTCGTATCAGGTCTTTCAGCGTGATCTTGCGGTCTACCGCCGCCATCACCATCAGCGCATTGCCGGTGAAAAGCTCTGCCCCGCCAACGATGCACAGGATCAGGCCAACCGAAAACACCGCGCCACCCAGCACGCGAACCGGCCCAAAACCAGGATCGGCGCCGGTGATCGCCATCAGATACGCTGCTGCGCCGAACCCGATGAACGCCCCGGCCAGCAGGGACAGCATGATCATCTGCGGCAGCGGCAGATGTGCCTTGGCGACGCCGGCGCTTTCGATCAGGGCCGCAATCTGGGCGGGCTTGTAGGCGTCATGATCACTGTCCATGACCGCACTCTGAACCCGTCAGGCAGATTTGCCAATCGGTCTGTCAGCGGCCCAGAACGGCAAGCCGCACAGCGGCGGCAACATCGATCCGGTAGTGACCGGTGATCGGAAAGGCGAAAAGGATGTCTTCCTCACGCGCGCCAGCGCCGATGTTGTGCAGGATCAATGGGTGGCTGCGGTCGGTGCTCATCTGGTCAGACACGATGCCGATATGCGCCAGATTTCCCGGCAGGCTCCAGGTCACAATGTCGCCGGGCAGGTAGGGGGTCGGATCGTCTGTCACCGGCAGCGCGGCACCGACGCGCGTGAACAGCGTCTGCAGGTTGGGCACCCGGCGGTGGTCGATGTTGCGGTCCGGCGAGGCCAAGCCCCACAGGTCTGGATAGGCGCTGAACGCCGAGGTCATGTCGCGGTTGACCGCCAGTTGCAGGTCGATCCCCCAGCCGTCGCGCAGGGCACGGATCACAACATCGGTGCAAACGCCGCGATCACGCGCGATATCACCGCCCGGAAAGGCCAGGCGCACATAGCCGGGGTCGTAGATCGTGGTCACGCCGACCTGTGTCCGCGCTGCTGTGGTCAGCTGCGAAGGTTCGGCCGCAACGACCGGCAGAGCGAGGACTGGCAGGGCGAAGAAAAGCAGGGCGATGAGGGTGCGCATGCCGCGATGATGCCTTGTGGAAGGGCGGCTGGCTAGAAGGGTAGGGCAGACCTGTCGCCGAAGGTGGCGTCTTTCCGCCGGAGGGGGTAGAACGCCACCATGGCAATCACCCTGACGTCCCTGACTGACCTTGCAACGCTGCGCTTTGACGACATCATCGATGTGCGCGCGCCTGCGGAATTTGCCGAAGACCATCTGCCCGGTGCGATCTCCTTGCCTGTCCTGAGCGACGAGGAGCGCGCGCGGGTGGGCACCGTGTACAAGCAGGTAAGCCCGTTCACCGCGCGCAAGATGGGGGCGGCGCTGGTGGCGCGGAATGCGGCGCTGCATCTGGAAGGCGCGCTGGCCGACAAGACGGGCGGCTGGCGGCCGATGGTCTATTGCTGGCGCGGGGGGCAAAGATCCGGGTCGTTTGCCACGATCCTGAGCCAGATCGGCTGGCGGGTGGAAACGCTGGCGGGTGGGTACAAATCGTGGCGGGGGCTGGTGGTCAAAGCTGTGTATGACACGCCAATGACCGCCCCGGTGGTGGTTCTGGATGGCAATACCGGATCGGCCAAGACCGAGGTTTTGAACATGCTGCCGGCGCGCGGGGTTCAGGTGATCGACCTTGAGGGTCTGGCGCGGCATCGCGGATCATTGTTCGGCTCGCTCGGGGCGCAGCCGTCGCAAAAGGCGTTCGAGGCAGCGCTTGCGATGGCGATTGCGGCGCTTGACCCGACGCGCCCGGTGGTGATCGAGGCGGAAAGTTCCAAAGTGGGCGAGCGTCGCTTGCCGCCGGAAATCTGGAAGGCGATGGTGGCCGCGCCGCGCGTGGCCATTGCCGCACCTGTGGCGGCGCGGGCGGCTTACCTCACGCGGGCCTATGCGGACATGACGGCGGATCCGGCACGTCTGGCGGCAACGGTGGAGTTGTTGCGCCCGTTGCACCCGGCCGAAGTGATCGAAAGCTGGCAGGCGATGGCCGCGGCGGGGGATTTCGTGCCACTGACCGTAGGGTTGATGGCGCGGCATTATGACCCGCGCTACACCAAGCATCGCGACCGGGTGGCAGTGCCTTTTACCGAAGTGGTGGTGGATGATCTGTCTGAAACGGCGCTGCCGGGGCTGGCCGACCGGGTGGCGGCTGCGGTTCTGGCATTGCGTTGAAGGCTTTGGCGGGGTCGCTCGGAAGCAAGTGGAGCGGCGTTCCGCCGCACGCCTTTTCATGTCGCCTGCGCGGCCATGGCCGCTTGGCTCCGCGTGCCTCCGGCGGGGATATTTGGCGAAGCGGAAGGTATCAGGCCGTGACAGTCAGATATGGACGGCCTTCGGTAATGTGGCCGATCAGGGCGGCGGTTTCGCCAGCGCTGGCAAGGGCATCCAGCACGGATTCGGCCTGATCTGCAGGGATCGCGGCCAGCAAGCCGCCCGCGGTCTGCGGATCATGTAAGAGTGCGGCGCGGGGGGTGTCGGGGGTGGTCATCCGCCCGATCGTGCCCGCGCGGTTTTCCGCTGCAAGGCTGGAGCTGTGGCCCGCATTGGCCAGCGCTTCGGCCCCCGGTATCAGAGGCAGATTGGCCAGGCTGATCGTGGCAGCGGCGCCCGAGGCCTCAAGCAGTTCGAGCAGGTGCCCGGCAAGGCCGAAGCCAGTGATGTCGGTCATGGCATGGGCGTGCGGCGCAAGGATCGCGGCGGCTGCGCCAAGCGGGCGTTGCATGATGCCGAGGCATGTGGCGACCGCCTCGCCCAGAAGCAGGCCCGGCACCAACGCCATGGCCATTTCGGCGGCAAGAATGGTGCCCGAACCGATTGGCTTTGTCAGGATCAGCACATCGCCGGGCTGGGCGCCGGCTTTGGTAACCGCGCGGTTGGCAATGCCGGTCACAGTGAAACCGATGGTCAGTTCAGCGCCTTGCGAGGTGTGGCCGCCGACGATGTCTGCGCCAGCTGCGCGAAAGACTTCGGTCGCTGCTTGCATGATCTCGGCAAGCATCCGGGCCTGCAGTGCGGGACCAAGACGGGGCAGGGTGATCTGGGCCAACGCCACCTGCGGCGCGGCGCCCATGGCCCAGACGTCGCCCATCGCGTGAATGGCGGTGATCCGCGCCATCACCCGGGGATCGTTGGTGAAGGCGCGCAAATGGTCCGTGGTCATCACCTGAACACCGCCCGCTGTAGCGAGGATGGCAGCATCGTCGCCCGGGCCGGAAAGCACATCGCGGCGCTGTGGCGCGGGCAGTGCTGCCAGCGCATCGTGCAACACTGACGGGCCAAGCTTGGCGCCGCAGCCACCGCAAAGCGGCTTTTGCCCAATGGTTTCGGCCAGACCTGACGTTGCCTCACGGGGCACTGCGGGCAAGGGCATGGCCGGATAGGCCGCGAACCTGGCCATGAAGGCAGTGTCGATCCGGTGTTTCAGCCGCCACAACCAATGACCGGACAGGCGCAGCCCGAACTTGTCGGCGACGGCAGATTGCCCGCCGGTCGAGACAAGTTTCAGGTAGTCGCGCTGCGGGCGGAACCGGCGAAGCGTGCCGCCGGTCAGGGAAGCGCGCAGATTGCGGTGTAGCACCGGGGCTGCACGGACGGCAAAGACGCCCGCCTTGGGACGCGGGTTCTCGGTCAGGTGCGCGCAATCGCCGACCGCAAACACCGCGGGGTCGGAGGTTTGCAAGGTGGCGCTGACGGCAAGGAAACCGTTGGCCAGGGCAAGGCCGGTGTCGGCAAACCATGGGTTTGGTCGGCCATTGGTGACGGTAAGGGTGAAGTCTGATCCCAGCGTCTCGCCGGTGGTGAGGGTGACGCTGGTTTCGGTGACCGCGCGGGCAAGCGCGCCTGTCAGAAACCGGATACCAAGTGCCGCGGCCTCGCGCAGGATTGCGGACCTGGCGGCACGACCGACGCCCGGCAACAGCTGCGGGCCTTGATCGACGACGGTGATTTGGGCGCGGGTGCCAAGCTGCTGGAGCCGGAAGGCCGAAGCCATCGCCAGTTCAACGCCGCCTATGCCGCCTCCGATAATGGTGATCCGGGGAAAGGCCAAGCGGCGGGCAAGGAACTTGTCCCACCGTGCGGCGTATGCGCCCAGCGGCTTGGCTGGCGTGGCATAGGCTGCAGCACCCGCGAGGTCTGGCAGGTCTGAGGTGATGCCTGTGTCGATCGAGGCGATATCAAATGGCAACGGCGGCTGACCGGACAGATGCACCAGTCTTGCGTCCAGATCCAGCCCGGTGGCCGCATCCAGAATAAGCCGCGCCCCGGCAAAGCGCGCCAGCCGCACCAGGTCGATCATCAAGTCGTGGCGGCTGTAATGCCCGGCGATATGGCCGGGCAACATGCCGGTATAGGGTGCCGCGGGGCCGGGGTTGATCAAAGTCAGCCGGGTGCCGGGCAGCGGGTCCATCGCCCACATCCGCAGCACCAGTGCGTGCGCGTGGCCGCCACCGACCAACACAAGATCGCGCACGGCTGGGTGGGAGGCAGGTATCATGCGGAAAACCATCAAAAGGTGCAACAGGGGCAAGCCCGCGCGACCCTATCCGCAGCAGTGCGGAAAGGCGAGGGCGGCAGGTGCAGACGACGGCAGGTCCGGCTGCGCGACCATGGCTGCATGACTGTGGCCGGGCATTGCTGAGGTGTTGAGTGTGAGCGGCTTACGTGGGATCACTTGCGGACCAGCGCCTCAGAACCGGATGACAAATGAAGTCAAGATCGCGGATCACGGTTTCCCAGACCCAGCGGCTGTCCCTGAACACCGGACTGGCGACGGCGATCCGGATTCTGCGTGCCGACGCGGCGGGCCTGTCGCGATATCTTGAGGAACAGGCGGCGGAAAATCCGCAGTTGGTGCTGGCCCGGCAATCGCTTGGTGAATGGCTGCCGCGGTGGCGCGATGCGCTGGTCCGGTCAAGCGGGCGCGGGCAGGATCCGGGGGGCGAAGCGCCAGAAATCGAAGCGGCGGGGCCAAGTCTGGTTGCGCATGCCTGGGCTGCGGTTGCCGCGATGCGGCTTCAGGATCGGGACGCGCGGATCGCCGGCACCCTGATCGAGGCGCTGGAGCCGAGTGGCTGGCTTGGGGCGTCACTGGCGGCGATTGCCAAGCAGTCGAACGCGTCCGTGGCCGAGGTCACTGCGGTTCTGACGCAGGTGCAACAGCGGATCGACCCGCCTGGTCTGTTTGCCCAATCGCTAGCCGATTGCCTGCGCTTGCAAGCCGCAGAGGCGGATGAGTTGGATGCGGTGGTGCAAGGCGTGCTTGCACGGCTTGAATGGGTGGCGGCGGGGGACCTTGGTCGAATCGCGCGGGAACTTGGGGTGAGCGAGCAGGTGGTCCGGCAGAAAATCGCGGTGATCCGGGGGTTTGATCCCAAGCCCGGCACGCAGTTTCAGGCCTGTGCCGCGCCGATACGGGAACCCGATCTGATGGCCCGCAAAGGCGATGCGGGGTGGGAGATTTCGCTGAACCGGTCGGCCCTGCCGGCGCTGTCGTTGGCCGAAAAGAAGGGTAAGGGCCGGGCTGCGGCGCAGGCGCTGATCCGTATGGTCGAAGGCCGCAATGCCACGCTGTTGACGGTGGGGCGTGAGATCCTGATGCGTCAGGCAGCGGCTCTTGAAACCGGCGTCGGCGCGTTGGAGCCGATGACCATGGCCGAGGTGGCCGAAGCCGTCGGTCTGCACCAAAGCACGATCAGCCGGGTCGTGGCCGGTGCTGCGGTGGATACACCGAAGGGCACTTGGTGGCTGCGCGCATTGTTCAGCCAGGCGATATCGGAAGACGGCCTGTCGGCGGCGGCGTTGCGGGATCGGCTGATGCGGCTGGTGACGCAGGAAGACGGCACGCGTCCCTTGTCAGATGCGGCTCTGGCCGAGGCGCTGTCAGCGGCGGGCATGCCTGTTGCGCGCCGCACCGTGGCCAAATATCGCGGAATGCTCGGCCTGCCCCCGGCACATCGGCGGCGCAAGGCGGGGGCTCGGCGCGGCTAGCCATCCCTAATCGGCGCAACCAATGGCGCGTTTGTTTCGACATCTGTCGCGCCGAGGGGTGACGTTTCAGGCTGACCGGGCTAGCAGGGGCGAGAACTGGCAGGCGAGGCGCGTGATTATGGCCTATTTTCTAGGTGTCGATACCGGGGGCACCTACACCGATGCAGTGATCCTTGATCAGGCTGCCAACCGCGTGATTGGCAAGGCCAAGGCGCTGACCAGCCGCCACAATCTGGCGGTGGGTATCGGCGAGGCGGTAGATGCGGCGATTGCGGCGGCGGGTGTCACCCCGTCGGAAGTGGCCCTTGTGTCGCTGTCCACCACGCTTGCCACCAATGCGCTGGTCGAGGGGCAGGGCGGCCGTGTTGCCCTGATCTTCATTGGCTTTGATGCGGATGATCTGGGCCGGGGCGGGCTGATCGAGGCGCTGAAGGGCGATCCGGTGATTTCGTTCGCCGGTGGCCACAGCCATGCTGGTACCGAAACGGCGCCGCTTGATCTGACGGCACTGGAACAGTCGGTGCGGGGTCTTGGCGATGAAGTGATGGGATTTGCGGTGGCCGCACGCTTTGCCACCCGTAACCCCGCGCATGAGATTGCCGCGCGCGAGGTGATCCGCCGGGTGACCGGCCGCCCAGTAACCTGCAGCCACGAATTGTCGGCCCAGTTGAACGGACCAAAGCGGGCACTGACGGCAGTGCTGAACGCGCGGTTGATCGGGATGATCGACCGGCTGGTCGCGGCCTGCGAACAGCATCTGGCCGCGGTCGGGATCGATGCGCCCTTGATGGTGGTGCGCGGTGACGGGGCGTTGATTTCGGCTGCCATGGTCCGCGAACGCCCGATCGAGACAATCCTGTCCGGCCCTGCGGCAAGCATCGTCGGTGCACGCTGGTTGACCGGTGCGTCAGACGCGCTGGTCAGTGACATCGGCGGCACCACGACGGATGTGGCGCTGTTGCGCGGCGGTCTGCCCGAGATCGACCCGCAAGGCGCCCGTGTCGGCGGCTTTCGCACCATGGTCGAGGCGGTGGCGATGCGCACCACGGGCCTTGGCGGCGACAGCGAGGTGCATTTGCTTACCGAAGGGCTGACCGGTGGCCTGCGGCTTGGCCCAAGGCGGCTGATTCCGGTGGCCTTGCTGGCCGTGGATCACGGGCCAATGGTGCATGCCGCCCTTGACCGCTGGCTCAGCACCGAAGTCACGGGCGAGATGGACGGCCGATTTGTGGTGCCGATGACCGGCCAGACCGGCGGGCTTTCCACGCGCGAAGCGGCGGTGTTGGCACGCATCGCGGCACCGATGCCAATGGCGCAGGCGTTGACCTCACGGCTGGAGGTGGCGGCGCTGGAGCGGCTGGTTTCGCGCGGGTTGGTGATGATCTCGGGGGTGACGCCGTCGGATGCGTCGCATGCGCTGGGCCGGCTTGCGGCCTGGGACAAGGTTGCGGCGGAAAAGGCAGTGCGCCTGATTGCGCGGCGACGGACCGGGGCAGGAGAGAGGTTCGCCACTGGGCCAGAAGCCTTTGCGCAGGCCGTTGTCGACCAACTTACTGCGCAAACCGTGGACTGCCTGCTGGAAGCGGCGTTTGGCGAAGATCCGGCCTTTTCGGACCAGCTGCCCGAGGCGCTGGCCCGGCATCCGCTAACGACCGCAGGGTTGGCAGGACACCGCGGTGTGATGGAGATTACCGCCAGGCTTGGCGTGCCGGTGATCGGGCTTGGGGCCTCTGCTCCATCCTATTATGGCGCCGTGGGAGTGCGGCTGGGGTGCGAGATGATCCTGCCTGAACATGCGGGCGTCGCCAACGCGATCGGCGCCGTGGCGGGGCAAGTCAGTCAGCGCGCAACCGGCCTGGTGTCTTCGCCCGGAGAGGGGCGCTTTACAGCGCATCTGGCGACCGGCCTGCAAACCTTCAAATCCTGCGACGAGGCGCTTGTCGTGATGGAGGCTGCACTGGTCGCTGAAGCGTCAGAGCGGGCAAGGCGCGCCGGTGCGGTGGATCTGCGCATAGAAGCCAAGCGCGACATTCGTGAAGCCGAAGTAGAGGGCCGGCGCATGTTCATCGAAGCCACCCTGACAGCCACTGCGTCGGGCCGCCCGAGGGTGGCGCGCGGGTGACAAAGTGATCTGACGGGCACAGGACAAACCCGTTACTTGCCGCGCGGGCCAGCCACGTTCGTCGCCGTCGCGCATTTCCGGGGTTCTCGTCGGCGCTGCGCCGTACCGCTGCCTGTGCTGCGGTGCGATCTGGCGCCGCAAACTACGCGATTCGGCCTTGACCTTGGGAAGGGTCACCCTTAATGCCCCCCACAGTGGCTAGGTAGCTCAGCTGGTTAGAGCACGCGACTCATAATCGCGGGGTCGGGGGTTCGAGTCCCCCCCTCGCCACCACCTAAATCTTCCAACATCCTGACAATAAACGGAAAATCGGCCCCACTTTTGGGCCAACCCACCGATTTTCCCACCAACAGGGTCTCGAAGCGCAAGAAACCGTCCTCCCGGCCAGTGTCGCGCTGGCCGTGTCACCCCGCCTTACGACGGAATGCAGAAGAACAAAGATGCAAGTGATTCCCGACACAGTGTCCCGCGCTCACAGCGATACCGACATACAACTCCAGACAGTTAAGGGGCTTCTGTTCGCCCTTGATGAGATCATCCCAGAGTGCGAGGGCCTCAACACGCCAGACCCTCGGTCGAGCGCGATCTTCTCGCTCATCGAGGTCGTTAAGGTCCAAGCTGCCAAGGTCCGCGAGAGCCATGATGCGGAATGGCGGGCATGGCACGCTCCGAAGCTGAAAGTGGCGGAATAGCAGGGCCATGGCGATGAGGGACGTTCTTGGCATGCTCGACGTGATGCGACCTCCGCACGAGCCGAAGCGCCAAGGTGCCGTTGCCCACATGTAGGCCTGAGCATAGATTGGTGACGGGATGAAGATGGCTCTCCGGCAAGAAGGCCGGGGGTCCGACTACTGGGGGGGAGGGGGGAAGATTCCAGCGGCCCGGACCTTTACTCCACTCCCCCTCGCGAAGTTTCCAGAAATTTTTCAATTCTTGGAGGATTCATGCGACGTGACTTATGGCCGCTCAGGGCTTTCTTTGCATTGGCGGCTATCTTCTTTGAGGGTAAGGATTTCTCGTTCCACGGTTTTCCCACTTCACCGAACAATTTTGTCGCTCGTCGGGCTGCTGCTGATCTTTGACGCTCAGAGTGTCCAGTGGAGCGACTTGGGCGGTCCCAGGCAATGCGGTAGATGGCGGCTTCGAGCCCTGAGCGGTCGTTCGCCCGGAACATGGCGCGCTCGATCGACGTGCAGGTGCAACGACGCACCCGGCCCAAAGCGGCCATTCGAGGCTGGAGCCGTTGACACGATCAGTCAGTGCTTCTTGGGCAGCACCACTTCTGGTGACCAAGGCGGAACTGGCAAGGTTTTGCGGACCTCGCAAGCACTTTGCCGGTGAGCTGTCAGGCCGCAGTCCATTTGCTCCAATTCAGGTAGTCGGTCGCAAAGCGGTCCAGCAAGTCATCGGTCACGTTTGGCATTACGATAGCATGCGCCAGCCCCTTGTTGGCGGCCAACTGGTATCGATTCACGATCTCGGGTCCCGGCTCGCCGAAGACCACGGTCAGGGCATAAGGGTTGCAAAGTACCGGCCTGCCACTGGCACGCAAGCGGTCCGCCAGCGCCTCTGCCTTAAGCGAACAGCCAAGCGCATCATGGGCGTAACCGCCGTAGCCATGCCCGAACAGCCGCGCCCAGATCGACAGAACGGCATGGCCGTTTCGCGACCCCATCAGCGTGGTGTCGTTCGATTTGAGGTAGGCCACAGCGCGCGCGATCCGGTCGACATGGATGCGCCGAGCGACCAGTGCGCCGCAGGGCATCGGTGTGCCGATCATCTTGTGGCCCGACGTCGAGATGCTGTCGATCCCCATCTCGAACGACGGGCGAATGCGGTCCGGCGCTCCTTGGAGGAAGGGGATCACCATGGCGTTTAGCGCCCCGTCCACATGCACATAGCGCCGGTCGCGACCAAGGCCTGTCGCCTCCAGCACCACCAGTGCGCCGGCGATATCGTCATGCGCGCCTTTCATCGTCGTGCCGCAGGTCAGCGCCAGGATCACCGGTCGCCCGTTCAGCCCCGCCACCGCCGTCGCAAGCGCGGCAAGGTCGATCTCGCCCGCCGGGTTCGACGGCACCTCGACCGCGTCGATCCGCTGGATGCGCGCGGCTTTGGGGATCGAGTAGTGCGCGTCGGCGCTGTACAGCAGGACGGCATCCGGCAGTGCCTCGCGGCCCAGATAGATGCCCCAAATGTTGCCCTCGGTGCCGCTGGCGCCGATCGTGCCCCAGTAGTCATCGAGGTTCACGCAGCCCCAGAGCCGCATCAACCAGGAGACCGCTTCGCGCTCGAGCTCGCAGACTTCTGAGGCGTAATGCGATCCGACATAGGGGTCGCCAAGGTTGTTGATCAGGAACTGCTGCAGGGTGGCCGGCACGCCCGGACCGAACGACAGGTTATAGGGATAGCCAAGGTGGGTCTGGTGCGCTGCGCGCATGCGCTGCTCGGTCTGAACCAGTCGGCCCATTAGCTCGTCGTTCAATGAACGGTGCAGGGACGGGCCCCGCGGAAAGGCGTGGGTCATGCTGTGGACCTCCAAAAGGGAAAGCAAAAGGATCGGGGCGGAGGCAGGTCCGCCCCGAAAGCCAGGCGGAAAGTCAGTTGACCAGGTGTGCCATTTTTTCGCGGACGCCCTTGTCGCAGATCAAGAACCGAGACCGATTGGTATGTGAATTGACTTCGGTTCTTCGTCCGGCCCGGGCATTTGCGTCGGCGAGCATCTTGGCCATGCAGTTTCTGACTTCGGCCCGGTAGGTGGTGCGAAGTGTTGCGCAGTCTTCGGTGGGATCGGCTAACGAGCCGACGAGCGGGCACGCTTCGGCGGGGCTGGCCTTGACCGTGGTTTCGGCCAGGACCGGCCCCGAGAGGGTGGCAAGCAGGAAAAGGGAAAGTGCAGAGAGGATCTTCATGGCAATGAACTCCAGAAAAAGGGTGTTGGTGCCTTGCGGCGGAAACTGGTCGGCCTCGACCAAAAGGCGCTTGAACCGGCAGTGACATAAGCCTGCTACCGGGTGCGTGATCGCTGCGTGAAGCGGGCGGTAAATCTTTGCGACGCCGGCAGTAGCGATCCGGACGGCACTGTTCACGCGCGTGTCACGGCGCGGTCACGGCAGCGGGTTCAGCCTGGTTCTGCAACGCATCTAGCGACGCATTGATCGACCAATCCATTTTCCCGAGGAGCTTTCCATGACCAATTTGGACAAAGTGCAGACCGCGCGCCTGGCGGCCACCTATGTAAGCGCTGCGCCGGGCTATTTCGAAAAGCGCGGCCTTCGGCGCCATGCCGGGGTCTGGTCGCTCTGGGCGCTTGGGGTCGGCGCCGTCATCTCGGGGCATTTCTCGGGGTGGAACCTTGGCCTTGCCGCAGGCGGCTGGGGGGGCATGCTGATCGCCGCCGCCATAATGGCCGTGATGTTCCTGGCGCTATCGCTTTGCATTGCCGAGATGAGCACCACCTTGCCGCTCAACGGCGGGTCCTACCCCTTTGCGCGCTTTGCGCTGGGGCCGTTCTGGGGCTTCGTCTCGGGCATTTGCGAGCATATCGAATATGTGCTGACCCCCGCTGTCATCTGCTACTTCATCGGCGCCTATCTTGGCGCGATCTTCGGCCCCTCGGTGCCCGAGCCTGTCTGGTGGATCGGGACCTACGTCGTCTTTCTTGCTCTCAACATGCTTGGCGTGGCGCTGACATTCCGGATCACCCTGGTCATAACACTGGCCTCGCTTGGCGTTCTGCTGTTCTTCTGCGCCGTCGCCTTGCCACACGTCGATTTCGGCCGCTGGGCATTGAACATCGCCGCTGACGGGACCGAACTTCCGCGCGGAAACGGTCCATTCCTGCCGATGGGCTGGTCCGGGGTTCTGGCTGCACTTCCCTTTGCGGTCTGGCTGTATCTGGCCATCGAGGAAACCCCGCTGGCGGCCGAGGAAGCGGTCGATCCGGTTCGTGACGTGCCGAAGGGCATCCTGCTGGCGCTGGCCACGTTGATCCTCACGGCGTTCCTGATCGTCGCGATCAACCCGGCTGTCGAAGGGGTGGGTGCCCATGCCCTGGCGCAATCGGGAGAGCCGGTGCTGGACGGGTTCCGTGCACTTTTCGGCGGGGCAAGCGCCGATATGCTGGGGCTGATCGCCCTTTCGGGGCTGGTGGCAAGCTTTCACGCGATCCTTTTCGCGCAAGGCCGGCAGATCTTTGCGCTTTCGCGCGCGGGCTATCTGCCCTCGGGGTTGTCGCTGACCAATGGTGGCCGCCAGACCCCGGTTGTGGCGATGCTGGCCGGATCGGGCCTTGGCCTGGCTTTCATGCTGATCCTGTCAGTGAGCCTTGGTCAGGCCGAGGCCGGGACGTTGATCGGGTCGGTTCTTTTGAACATGGCGGTTTTCGGGGCGATGCTGTCCTACCTCTCGCGTGCCGCGGCGTTTTTGGTGCTGCGGCGGGATTACCCGCGCCTGCCGCGCCCGTTCCGCAGCCCACTGGGCCGCTTCGGCGGCTGGCTGACCATCGCGATCTGCCTGGTGACTCTCGTCTGTCAGGTGCAGGACACGCGCTTTCTGCAAGGCTCGTTCTGGGTGGTCATCTGGCTAGCGCTCGCCATCGCCTACTACCTGATGGTGGCCCGCCACCGGCTGATCCTGACCCCGGACGAGACTGCCGCCCGCAAGGCCGCCCAACTTGCAACCGACCGGTTGGCAACATGAGCCCGAACCAGGCCACGGCCCTAGCCCTGATGGCCGCGCTGGCCTGGGGCATCGGCAACGTCGCGCAGAAGACCATTCTGGAGCATCTGGACGGCTTTGCCGCGACCGGCATCACCGCGCTTGTCGGGGTGGTGGTGCTGCTGCCGCTGCTCCTGCGGGAAAGCTCGGCCGATCTGCCCCCGGTCAGGGGATCACTGCCACTCCTGCTGGCGATATCGCTTCTGTTCACCTTTGCCAGCACCGTCATGCAGTTCGGTTATGGGCTGACCACGGTCACCAACGCAGGGTTCATGGTCAACACGGCCGCTGTCCTGACCCCGGTCCTGGCCTGGCTCTTCCTGTCGCAGCGACCGCATCTGGCGATCTGGCCCGCGAGCCTGTCGACGCTCCTGGGCATCTTCCTAATGGCCGGGGCAAGCTGGTCCGGCCTGACCCCGGGTGATCTTCTGGCACTGCTGTCGGCGCTGGGTTTTGCTGTCTGGACCCTGGCCGTCGGCGCCTATGTGATGCGCACCCGCCGACCGGTGCTGATGACGGTCGTGCAACTGGCGGTCAGCGGCGTTCTGTGCATCGGTCTTGGCACAGCCTTCCACGGTCTGCCAGCGCCGCACGCCCTGTCCGCTGCCTTGCCCGAGATCCTGTTCATGGGGCTTGTCTCGAAGGGTCTGGCCTATGTCCTCATGGCGATCGCGCAGCAGCACATCTCGGCCACTTGCGTCGGCGTTCTGGTCAGCGCCGAGGCGGTCTTCGGCGCGGCGATCGCAGCGCTTGTTCTTGGTGAAACCATGGGCATGCTGCGCGGCATTGGCAGCATTTGCATCATTCTTGGCGTGATCATAGCGGCACGGATCCCAACACAGCTGCCAGAGAGCCGCCCTTCGGCCCGGGCCCTGCAACCCTGAGGGGAACTTTGCTGAAACAGCAGCGTGTTGACACATCCATTGTTGAAAGGTTTGCGGCCAATGTGCAACGTTACGCTGGGGCAAGTTTCCAGGACGGGCGTAAATGGCGCGGTTTCAAGTCGACCTTTTGGGAAGCTGCCGGGCCGTCCGGCTTTCCAATGGCCAGGAGGTCGCCTTTCGCACCCGCAAGACGAGATGCCTTCTGGGTCTCTTGCTGCTCAGTCCGAACTCTCGAATGAACCGCGAACAACTGGCCTCGCTTCTGTGGGATCCGGCGCCCGAAGAGCTTGCCCGCAGCAGCCTTCGGCAGGCCCTCAAGGAGCTGCGCGAGGTGCTGCACCCAGACGGCGACGTCCTTGACTCCGACCGCTTCACCGTCGGTCTGCGCGGCGCGGAGTTTTCGGTGGACGTGTTGCGCTTTTGCGAGTTGATCACCACTGCTGCCGGGGATCAGGCAGCGCTCCTTGCCGCCGCTGCCCTTTGGCAGGGCGAGCTGTTCGGCACCGCCCAACCCAGCGCCCCGGTCTTCGAGGCCTGGCTTCAGATCGAGCGCTCGCACCTGCGATCGACACTGACCATGGCCTTGACCGATCATCTGGAACGACAGATCGCCGCCAGCGCCTTCACCGACACCGGTATCGCCGAGGAACTCGTGCGCGTCGAGCCGAGCCACGAGCTTGCCCACCAGTACCTGATGCGCTTTCATGCGCTGCGGGGCGACCAGTCGGCGGCCCTTCGCCAGTTCGCCCAACTGGAGCGGGCGCTGGCGGACGAGCTGGACAGCGAACCCAGCGAGGCATCGAACGACCTTCTGGTGGCCATCAAGAGCGGCGAGGTCTCGCTTCAGCGTTCGGCTGCGGCACCAATCCCGACTGTCCCTGCGATGTCACGCCTGGGCCCGCCCCGGATCACCATCCGTCCGCCACTGACCCGCTATCCCGACACCAGCAAGGACTACCTTGGTGAGGGTTTCGCGTATCTGGCAAAGGCCTGCCTGTCACGCTTTCGCTGCTGGATCGTCATTCCCTGGCCCGCGACCGGCTTTGACTCGGCCAGCGCGGTGGATTTCACCGCCATCGGCCGCGCCACCGACGCCGACTTCGCGGTGGACTGCGTGCTGGACTGGCGCACCGGGGGCGGCAAGTTGTTTGTCACGCTGATCGACTGCCGCGACGGCAGCGAAGTCTGGTCGCACCTTTTCCCGGTGGCCGAGCATGAATTGCAGGAAATCAGCTCATCCGTGGCCGGGGCCGTTGCTGCCAATCTGGCAAGCCAGGTCAACCACATCACCCTGTTGCGCCATGCCCGGAGCACGCCGGGGAACCCTGTTGCGTACGACCTTTGGCTGAAGGCGCACCAGCTTTCACGGCTTTGGTCGGCCGAGGCGGACTCGCAAGCTGAAGCGATGTTTCTGCGCGCAATCGAGCTGGACCCAGGACTTGCGGGCAGCCACGCAAGCCTTGCGCAGGTTCTATCAACCCGCAGCATGGTCCG
>NZ_JANMET010000124.1:0-7412 GCF_031377265.1 Tabrizicola sp.
TGGGCCGGGATCGCGGTGATTGTCGCCTCCGGGCTTTACATCATCCACCGCGAACGGCTGGCAGCACGGGCCCCGGCCCTCAGGGCTGCGTCAACGCCCTGATCGCCGCATCCAACCGCCGCCGGGGCAGGATCACCAGCATCCCCGGCCCATCGAACACCAGCCGCACCAACGGCGCCGTCACCCGGTTCGACGTGCCGATCATCCCGTCCGGCGCAAAATCCAAGCCTTCGATCGGCCATTCCAATCCGGTGCTTTGCCCCCGAACCTGCGCCATCGGAAACAGCGACACCGTGTCCCGCGGTCGCAGCCGCAACTCAAGCTCCGCCGGGGCCGCAAACGCCAGATCCGACGGCCCCAGCACGATGCAGCGCTGCCCAGCCCGCCGGATCAACGTGTTGAACACCGCCAACCCGTGATCCAGCCGCGCCCCGGCAAAGCCCAGCGCCAGCACGAACGGCGCCGAAACTGACCGCAGCGCCTTGTCGAAATCGGTGGTCGCCTGTTCGGGCATCGGGTGTTGGCGTGCCTTGGGGATTGCCTGCCTGGCCGCTTCCGTCAGCGAATCAAAGTCGCCGATCACCGCTTCCGGCATCACCCCGGCTCGCAACAAGCGGTCCGCGCCACCGTCCGCCGCCACCGGCACCGGCGCGCGCGACAGCGCAAATTTCAGGTCACGCGCGGAAAACGGCCCACCGCCTGCCAGCGTGACCCCCTGCAAAGACTGGACAATCGGCTGATTCATGCAAAACTGTATCCAAATAAGGCAAATATTCTGGCGCGTGGCCACAATCAATCCATCAAATTACCCCGGTCTGTCCATGTATTAGAACCCACGTCGGGTAGATTTGTGTCTGGTGCAATACGAGGGGCTTTCGAGCAATGGTTGGTGACAGCAAGATTTTGACCGTGTCTTACGGTACCTTCAGCTGCACGCTGGAAGGGTTTGACGATCCGTTCAACACGATGAAAGCGATTGCAGAATACTTCCGCGATCTCGCCGGGCAAGACCGCTACTTCGGTGCCGAGCCGCCAACCCCCGACGCCGCAATGCTGCACCGCATCGCCGAACGCGAAGTCAGCCGCATGGTCGAAGCCCGCGTGCAGGACAACTCGGTCGTGCTGCGCCAGCATGATGCGCCGCCAACCTCCGCCCCGATGCCTGCGCCTGCCGTTGCGCTGTCGCCTGCCGCCCCTGCTCCGGTCGCCCCTGCACCCGTAGACGTCGCACCACTTCAGCACCCAGCACCGGTCCCGCCACAACCCATGGCCTCCAGCGCGCCATCAGTCGACACAACACGCCACGTCGCCGCCGCAATCAGCGGGCTTGCGGTTGCAACCGAAGATGAACCTGACGTGCCGTTCCTGAACGAGGTGATTCCCGAAGGCGTCGCTGCCAAGCTGGCGCGGATCCGCCAATCGGTAAGCTATCGCCCAGCCGCAGAGATGCAGGTTGCCGAAACGCCAGTCACCGTATCCCCCGTGACCGAAGCGCCGGCGCCAGAACCATTTCCTGAATCCATCCCAGCCTATGCGGCCGAGACCTTTTCTGACGAACTGGATGCCGCCGCCGATGACCTCGACGACGCAGGCGATCCGCTGCCCGAAGATCTGGACGATCTGGCCGCACTCGACCTGACAGACCCGCTCGGCTTGTCCGAAGAGGCTGAAGGCGATGCGCAAGTTGCACGCGCCGATGCGTCCGGTGTCGACAGTGTACTGGCCCGGATTTCGGCACTGCTCGCCGACGAAGACGAAGCCGATGACGCGGCCCTGCGTCTGGCCACCGACACGGACATCGACATGCCGGATGCCGGCCTGAACGCCGCAATCGCCGACGATCAGCCCGTGCAAGACGATCAGCCCGTGCAAATGGAAGTCTCTTCCGCGCCATTGCTGCTGTCTGACGACTTCGTCGCTAAAGCCGATGACGATGACGAAGACGAAAGCGCCGAGGAAGAGGCGATTGAAGCTGAAGCCGCCGAAAGTCTGGATCTCGAAGCTGGCGGTCAGCCCTACCTTCTCGATCACGCCGCCTCAGACGAGGATGAGGACTACGAGGCAATCGAAGATTCGGTCGCCCCAGTCGTCGAAGACTCAGTCGCCGAAGCCCCCGTCGTCGAAGCCCCGTTGGCAACGTCGTCCTTTCTGATGGACGAGCGGTTCTCTTCGGCGAACCTTGCAATCGATCCGCTGATCCTGTCGGACAACTCCGAAACCACCGACCAACCCGAAGTCAAAGAAGCTCCGGTTCTGGCCGAAGCAACGGCCACGCAGACAGACCCCGCTGACCTGCCCGAAGAATCCTTCGCCGATGACCTTGCCGACGTGGCCGAAGATCAACCTGCCGAAACCGTTGAAGCAGTGTCGGAGGCAACACCAGAAGACGTAGCCGAAGCCGTGCAGCCCGAAACCGCAGACGCCAAAACTGCAGACGCCGACACTGCAGACGCCGAAACTGCAGATCTGGACATCGCCGCCGTCGCCGAAACCCAGGCCGACAGCCCGGAAGCTGCCGAAGAGGCGGGCCTGCCGCCCCGTGCCCGCGCGCGCGTTCTTCGCATCCGTCGTGTCAGCACCGACCTCGGCCCCGAATCGGCAGACGCCGCAAACCCCTCTGACGACCCAAGCCGCCCGCTCGACAAGGCCGGCGAAGACGCGGCCATGTCGCGGCTTCTGCGCCAGGCCGATGACGAGATGGCCGGTGCCGAAAACCGCCGCCGGCTTTCCGCAATCGCGCATCTCAAGGCAGCCGTCGCCGCGAACGAAGCCGAACGTGCCGTCACCGGCGAAGCCCTGCCCCCGACCGGGGCCAAGATCGGGCCGTATCGTGACGATCTGGCCCATGCCGTGCAGCCTGACACCGACCCGGACGCTGGCGTTCTCGATCCCCCGGCACCGGTCCGCCCGCGCCGCGAAGTGATCAGCGTGCGCCCGCAAGGCCCGCGCCCCGGCAGCCTGCGCCCCGGCCTGATGAACGCCGTGCCGCTGGTGCTGGTGTCAGAGCAGCGCATCGACCGTACCCCGTCGTTGGGTCAGCCGGTGGCAGCCGGCCGTCCCGGTCGCTTGTCGGGGGCCATTGGCGCCGCAGCAACGGGTTTTGCCACACCGTCCACGGACGACCAGATGGCCGCCGCCCTGTCAGAGTTTGACGAAGATGACGAGGGCGACGACACCGACAACATCTTTTCCGACGACGCCGGCTTTGCCGATTTCGCCAGCAAGCTTGGGGTGAAGTCGCTGACCGACCTGCTCGAGGCCGCTGCCGCCTATACAACCTGCATGGAAAACCGTGACCAGTTCACCCGCCCGCAACTGATGCGCCGTCTGGCCGCCGGAACCGGTGGCACGCCTGTCAGCCGTGAAGACGGGCTGCGCAGCTTTGGTTCGCTGTTGCGCACGGGTCGGATCGAAAAGGTCAGCCGTGGTCAATACGCCCTGTCGGACCGGTCGGTGTTTCTGGCCGAAGCCCGCCGCATGGCGCTCTGACCACACCCGGTCAGCGCGCACAAATCATCAGGCGGATGGGGGCTCCCTGTCCGCCTTTTCTGCATCCGGATCGGCCTGACCGATGCCCTTGAACACAAACCTGAACGGCAGCATCCACAAGAACCCCAGCGCCACATAGAGCAGCAGCTCCAGCCATAGCGGTGGCCGCTCAAGCAGGTTCAACAGCGTCACCGCCACCACCACATAGACCGGCAGACCGATCAGCAGGATGACCAGCGACCACCCCCTGCGCGCCTTGTAACTCAACGCCATGCGGTTCTCCTCAATCGGCAAACGGATCAGTCACGAGGATCGTGTCTTCCCGCTCCGGCGAGGTGGAAAGTAGCGCCACAGGGCATTGGATCAACTCTTCGATCCGCCGCACATACTTGATCGCCGCCCCCGGCAGCTCGGCCCAGGACCGCGCCCCTGCGGTGGTTTCAGACCAACCCTCCATCTCCTCAAAGATCGGCGTGCAGCGCGCCTGTTGGTCGGCCGCTGTCGGCAGATAATCCAGCCGCACCCCGTCCAGCTCATAGCCGATGCAGATCTTCAGCACCTTGAACCCGTCCAGCACATCCAGCTTGGTCAGCGCAATGCCCTTGACCCCGCTGGTGACGCAGGTCTGCCGCACCAGCACCGCATCAAACCAGCCGCAGCGCCGCTTGCGCCCGGTAACCGTGCCGAACTCATGCCCCCGCTCACCCAGCCGCTCGCCGTCGGCATCGAACAACTCCGCCGGGAACGGGCCTTCACCCACCCGCGTGGTATAGGCCTTCACGATCCCCAGCACGAAATCAATCGCGCCCGGCCCCATCCCGGTGCCCGTCGCCGCCTGCCCCGCGATCACGTTGGAACTGGTCACAAACGGATAGGTCCCGAAATCGATATCCAGCAACGCCCCCTGCGCGCCCTCGAACAGGATCCGCTTGCCCGCCCGCCGCGCGTCATGCAGCACCTTCCAGACCGGCTTTGCATAGGCCAGCACCTGCGGCGCAATCGCCCGCAGCGCGTCCAGTAATGCCGCCTTGTCGATCGGTTCCATCCCAAGGCCCCGGCGCAGCGCATCGTGATGCGTCAACAACCGGTCGACCCGCAGCTCCAGCGTGGCCGGATCGCCCAGATCGGCCACCCGGATCGCGCGGCGCCCCACCTTGTCCTCATAGGCCGGGCCGATCCCGCGCCCCGTGGTGCCGATCTTGGCCACCGAAGTCTGGTTTTCCCGCGCCCGGTCCAGCTCGCCATGCACCGGCAGGATCAGCGGTGCATTCTCCGCGATCATCAGGTTTTCCGGCGAGATTTCAACGCCCTGCCCGCGCAGCTTGTCGATCTCGGCCACCAGATGCCAGGGGTCCAGCACCACGCCATTGCCGATCACGCTCAGCTTGCCACCGCGCACGATACCGGACGGCAGCAGCGACAGCTTGTAGACCTTGCCATCGATGACCAGCGTGTGGCCCGCATTGTGCCCACCCTGAAACCGCGCAATCACATCGGCGCGCTCTGAAAGCCAATCGACGATCTTGCCTTTTCCCTCGTCGCCCCACTGGGCTCCTACGACAACGACATTGGCCATGGCATGATCCCCCGGTTTTCAAACCGTGCGACCTATAGACGGCGCGCACGACCGGGGGAACAGGAAAATGCGTCGCGCCCATCCGGATACGCATCGCGGATTGACACCAGACCGCCCCCTCCTGCTTGGTGCAAAAAGCCTCCGCAGCAGCATTGCTGCTGCCGATCTCCCTCGACGCTGCCCAAATCCTTGCCACAGCCTGCACTGCGGCGTGGAATTCCGGCTCTTCCGCAGCGGTGGCCCGCTACTGCGCGCCAACCGGCCAGATTGCGATCAATGGCGGCCAGCCCTGGCATGACCGGGACGGGGTGGCGGCGATGGCCGGCGGCTTCTTCGCCGATGTCCCCGACCTGAACCTGAACCCGACCTGAACCTGACCTGCGATGGCATTCGGGTTGCGGGGGATCACATGATCTACCTTTGGGCCTCTACCGGCCACCACTCAGGCACCGGCCGTCCCTTGCGGATCGTGGGCTGGGAAGACTGGGATCTTGGCCCTGACCACCTGGTGCAAACCTCTCGCGGCTGGTTTGACGCGGTCGACTACGCCCGACAAGTCGCGGGCGGCTGACGACAGGCCGTTGGCAGCTCACCCCGCCAAGCCCCCGATCGGGATCAAGTCCGGACAGCCCGGTCGGATCGGCCCGCCCGCCGCATCGCCCGCCCAGCGATCCACCCGCAAACCAGCCTCGGCAATCAGGCGTTCCAGTTCCGAAAGCGGTGGAAAGGCAATCCGCGACGTGGCCGAGTACTCCCGTCCATCCGTCAGACGGTAGTGCGTCTCATAGCTCACGACGTCGCTGCCAGCCTCCAGCCATGCATCGTTCCACCGCTCCACCATCCCGAACACCGGATGCGCCCGCCGCTCTCGCGTGGCCTCCGGCGTCCAGTCTTGCCATTCCCGCGCGTCCGGGTTGCGGCTGTCAAAGAAGAACCGCCCGCCCGGCAGCAGATGCCGCCGGATCACCGCCAGAACCGCCGCCCGATCCTCTACCGTCAGCAATGTCTGAAACGCGTGGCCCGTCATCACCACCGCATCGAACCGCTTGCCAATATCCAGATGCCGGGCATCGGCCTCCACCCATGTGACAAGCTGGCCCCCCGGCCGCACCCGCGCAATGTCGAGCATCGCCGCCGCCGGATCGACGCCCACCGCACGGGCCCCCCGCCCGGCCAGCGCCGCCGTAAAGATCCCCGTGCCGCAGCCAAGGTCCAGCACCGTCGTGGCCCCCGCCACCAGTGCGGCGAACCCGTCGAAATCCGCTGTCCACGGGCAGTCCCAATCGTAAAACTGCGCCAGATCGGGATCTTGGAACAACCTGTCCAACTGCATCACCTCGCCTCCATCCCGCCGCAGCCACCGGAAAGGCTGGACATCATTCGCCGCATTTGTCACCTCTTTGCCAACACCATTGCAACTCCGGGATCATCTCATGGGCATCCTTCTGCGCTGGCTTGGCGCTTTCCTGCTGCTTGCGGCAATCTTCAACCCGACGCGATGGAACTTTGTCACCTGGGCGCGAACAAACTGGCCCGATCAGATGCCGTTGATCGTGTTTGGCGGCCTGATCCTTGCGGTGGCGATGATGGTCTACATCGTGGCCACGATGCGCTCCATCGGCCTGCTCGGCGCCATCGTCATCGCCGCGATCTTCGCCGCCGGTCTGTGGGTTCTCACCGATTGGGGCCTGCTGGCGCTTGGCAATTCCGTCCTCACCGTCTGGCTGGCGATCTTCGCGCTCTCGCTCATCCTCGGGATCGGGCTCAGCTGGTCGATCCTGCGCCAGCGCCTGTCCGGTCAGGCTTCGGTGGACGAAATCGATGGCTAGTCAGCCCCCTGTAACCCGGCTCGGCTGATCCCGTGCCAGATCTGCTGTCGGTCAAGGACGCCATCCTTCGGCCCACCCGCCCCGGCGAAAAGGCCGATTTCCACCAAGTCTGCGGCGTCTTCACGGCCGACGGCACCGCCGTTCCGGCCGCCCAGACCACAACACGGGTCGGCCCGCTCTGCCTGCCTTGTCCGCCGCCCGACCCCGGCCCACTGCCGCTGCGCTCTGGCCGCTGGCTTTTCGGCGGCATTGGCTTTCATCACTTTGGCCACGCGCTGATCTTTTCCACTGCCCGGCTCTGGGCGCTCGATCACCTCACCGGCGGGCTGGACGGCCTGCTATTCCTTGATCGGGGAACCACAGGCGCAACCCGCCCCGGAACCACCAGAAATCTGCAGCATATCCTTCGTCTTTTGGGGGTGGACCTTCCAGTTGTGACGGTCGGGCAGGACGAACGCGTCGCGCAGCTGGTCGTCCCGGACGAAGGCATATCGACGGCAGAAAACCTGTTCGACGGC
>NZ_JANMET010000143.1:0-9381 GCF_031377265.1 Tabrizicola sp.
GTTGAATTGGGCGAATGGGTGCAAACCGGTGCGCCGGTGGCCACGATCCTGGCGCTTGACCCGATTCTGGTTCTGGCGGAGGTCAGCGAGGTTGATGTGGACAGTGTGGCCCCCGGTTCCAAGGCAACGGTCATTCTGGTCACCGGCGAAAAGCTGGAGGGCGTGGTGCGGCTGGTATCGCGCGAGGCTTCGGCCCAGACGCGGACCTTTCCGGTTGAAATCTCGCTGCCCAATCCGGGCAACGCGCTGCCTTCGGGGATGAGTGCGGAGGTCGAGCTGTTGGCCGACCCGCAGCGTGCGGTGACAGTGCCGCGATCCGTGATCACGCTGTCGGAGACGGGGGAACTGGGCCTGCGCGTCGTCGGCGCCGACAATGTGACGGCTTTCGCGCCGATCATGGTGATCGATGACACTGAGGCTGGGCTGGTGGTAACGGGCGTGCCGGACGGAGTGCGCATCGTCGTGGCGGGGCAAGACCTTGTGCGTGACGGTGACACGGTAACCGTGGCTGGGGCGAGCGAATGAAGATTGTCGAGACGGCTATTGCCAATGCGCGCCTGACGATCTCGGTGTTGTTGTTTCTGATGCTGGCCGGGGCGATGGCCTATGTCAGCATTCCGAAAGAGGCCGAGCCGGATATCCAGATTCCGATCCTTTACGTCAGCATGGGATATTCCGGCATCTCGCCCGAGGATTCCGAGCGGCTGTTGCTGCGCCCGATGGAAACGGCGCTGAAATCGATCAGCGGGATCAAGAAGATGAACTCCACCGCTTATCAGGGCGGCGGCAATGTGGTGATCGAGTTTCAGGCCGGGGCCGACCTGAACAAGGCGCTGGATGATGTGCGCAACAAGGTGGCGCAGGCGCGGCCTGAACTGCCCGATGGCGCCGACGAGCCGACGGTGAACGAGGTCAACATCTCGGAGTTTCCGGTGCTGGTGATCACCCTGTCGGGCGATGTGCCGGAGCGGGTGCTGGCCAAGGCGGGACGCGAACTGCGCGACCGGATCGAGGAGCTGCCGGGGGTTCTGGACGCGGCCTTGCAGGGCGTGCGCGACGATCTGGTCGAAGTGGTGATTGATCCGGGCAAGCTGGCCACCTACGGCCTGCGCCCGGATATCCTGCTGGAGGGCTTCAATTCGGGCAACCAACTGGTGGCCGCAGGGGCGCTGGAAGGTGTTGAGGGGCGCTATGCGATCAAGGTGCCGGCACTGCTGGAAACTGCCGAGGATGTGGCCAACCTGCCGGTGATTTCGACCGACACGGCGCTTGTGCGGGTGCGCGACATCGCGTCGATCCGACCCACGCTGAAGGACCCGGCAACCATTACCCGGCTGAACGGCGAACCGGCGGTGGCCATCGAGGTGTCAAAGCGCACCGGTGCCAATCTGATTGCCACTGTGGATCAGGTGAAGGTGATCACCGAGGAGTTCAAGGCGCTGCTGCCGGAGGGCACGGTCGTCACTTTCAGTCAGGACAAATCCAAGGACATTCGCCAGCTGCTGGGCGATCTGCAAAACTCGGTGCTGACGGCGGTCATTCTGGTGTTCATCGTGATCCTGTATGCGCTTTCGGCACGGGCGTCGCTGCTGATCGGGCTGGCGATTCCGGCATCGTTCCTGATGGGGATGCTGGCGCTGTCGATGGCGGGCTATACGGTGAACATCGTGGTGTTGTTCTCGCTGATCCTGGCGGTGGGGATGCTGGTCGACGATGCGATCATCGTCACCGAATTTGCCGAGCGCCGGATGAGCGAAGGCATGGACAAACGCGAGGCGTTTGCCATGGCATCGCACCGGATGGCGGGGCCGGTGACGGCGGCGACGCTGACCCGGATTGCTGCGTTTTCGCCCTTGTTGTTCTGGCCGGGCATTGTCGGCGAGTTCATGAAATACATGCCGATCACCCTGATCGTGACGCTTTCGGCATCGCTTTTGTACGCGCTGATCTTTGTGCCGACGCTGGGCGCATTGATCGCCAAGCCGTTCAAGCACCCGCCGGTGCATAAGGACGGCGCTTACATGTGGGTGGTGGGCAAGGCCGTGCGCCACCCGGTTATGGTGCTGTTTCTGGCGCTGGGTGTGCTGGGGTCAGTGCCCTATGCCTATGCCAAGTTCGGCAGCGGGGTGGAGTTCTTTCCGAATGTGGAACCGGACTTTGGCCTGCTGTATGTCAAGGCGCGCGGCAACCTTTCCATCGACGAAAAGGACGCGCTGGTGGCCCAGGCCGAGGCGCGGATTCTGGGTTGGCCGGGGATCGCCACGGTCTACACAAGGTCCGGCGAGGCGGGCGGGGCTGGCAATGACGTGGCCGCCGATGTGATCGGTGTGATCCAGTACGAGTTCGTCGACTGGCGCGAGCGCAAGAATGCGAACGAGATTCTGGCGGACCTGCGCGTGGCGATGACCGGGATTCCCGGCGTCGACATCGAAGTGTCGGTGCCGGATGCCGGGCCGCCAACGGGCAAGGCGATCCAGATACAGCTGTCGGCGGCTGACCCGACCGGGCTGAACGATGTGGCCAAGGCGGTGGCGGCCAAGCTTGCCACCGTGCCCGATGTGATCGACGTCAGCGACGGCTTGCCACCGCCCGGCGTGGACTGGGAGCTGCAGGTCGACCGCGCCGCCGCCGCCCGCTATGGCATCGCCCCCGGTACGGTGGGGGCCATGGTGCAACTGGTGACCGGGGGGCTGAAGCTGTCGGACTATCGCCCGGCGGGGTCGGATGATGCGGTCGATATCGTGCTGCGCCTGCCGCAGGAGCAGCGGACAATCTCGGCGCTGGACCAGCTGCGCATCCAGACGGCGGCGGGGTCGGTGCCGATCTCGAACTTCGTTACCCGCGTGGCAGTGCCGACCACCGGCACCCTGACGCGCCTTGATGGCGAGCGGACGGTGACCGTGCAGGCCGGTATCCGTGAGGGCGTGCAAGCCGATGTGGTGCGCAACATCGTTACGGTCGAGCTGGAGAAAGCGGGGCTGGACAAGCTGGGCATCCGCTGGAAGCTGGCCGGCGAGGATGAGGAGCAGGCCGAGGCGGGCGCGTTCCTGACCAAGGCCTTCGGGGCGGCGATCTTTCTGATTTTCGTGGTGCTGCTGGCGCAGTTCAACAAGTTCACGTCGGTCTGGCTGGTACTGTCAGCGGTGATCATGTCGACCATCGGCGTGTTGTTGGGCCTGCTGATCATGGGCCAGCCCTTCGGCATCGTGATGACGGGGATCGGGGTTATTGCGCTGGCCGGGGTGGTGGTGAACAACAACATCGTGTTGATCGATACATTTGACACTCTGCGCCGCGAGGGCAGGCCGAAGATCGAGGCGATCCTCGAGACCTGCCGCGAACGCGCGAGGCCGGTGGTGTTGACGGCACTGACGGCGATTCTGGGCGTGTTGCCGATTGCCTTTGGCCTCAACCTGGAAATCCTGAACCACGAGACCACCTATGGCGCTCCGTCGACGCAATGGTGGATCTCGTTGTCGAGCGCCATCGTGTTTGGCCTGGCGTTTGCGACGGTGCTGACGCTGATCGTGATCCCGTCACTGTTGATGCTGGTTACCCGGTCGGACAACCCGCGGCCCTGGTTCTGGCAACGCGCCAAGCGCCACGCCTGGAAGGCAGCGCAACCCGCCGAATGACCGGTTCATGACCGCAAAACGAAACGGCCCGCGCATCGTCTGCGCGGGCCGTTTCGTTATTGGAACCGTCTGGTTTTATTTGGTGGAGCCAGGGAGGATCGAACTCCCGACCTCTTGAATGCCATTCAAGCGCTCTCCCATCTGAGCTATGACCCCACCGGAGATTTCGCAGAGTTCCCGCTGCGATGCCGGGTGTTTAGGGTAGGCTGCGGTGGGGTGCAAGGGGAAAAACCAAGCCCCCGCCGCAGGGATTTTCCGAGGTCAGACCTCTTCTTCGTCGCCAGCAACGTCGGCCAGATCGTCAAGCGAGACGTTGTCGTCGGCGTCTTCTTCCAGCAGGTCATCGTCAAGTTCCGCGTCTTCGGTCACCGCACCGACGAGCAGATCATCTTCAGCCTCAAGATCATCGACCAGGACGTCGTCGTCCTTCTCTGGCACCACGCGTGAGATCACGGCGGCGGCCATCTTGCGGCGCACGGATTCGATATCCACGACCTCGCCCGTATAGGGGCTGACGATCGGAGAGCGGTTCAGGTCGTAGAAACGTTTGCCGGTCGTTGGGCAGATGCGTTTCGTGCCCCATTCTTGCTTGGGCATGGTAGTCCCTTCACAGGCTGAGTATCGAGAAGGCAGTCGCTTGCCACAGCTGCGAGCGAGTGTCAAAGGCTTTCGTCCGGCGTCGGAATTGGCTATCACGGATGTGCAATTCAAGAGGGTTTAATGCCGGTTCTGCCAGGTTCCCCACCCGTCGAGGTGCATCTGAAACGATCAGCGCGGTCGGCGCGATTCTCGCTCAGGGTGTCGCGGCTGGATGGCAAGGTGACACTGTCGGTGCCGCTGCGGGCGCGTGAGGCGGATGCGCTGGAATTCCTGCGTGGGCAGGAAGGCTGGCTGCGCGCCACATTGCAGGCAATGCCGGAGTCAGCGGTGCGGGCGGTGGGGCATGGGACCTTGCTGCCGGTCGAGGGGCGGATGCTGACGCTGGCGCCGGGCAGCGGCCGTGCCATTCGGGCAGAGGGTGATGCGTTGCTGGTGCCGGGCGATCCGGGGCAGGCGGGGGCGCGGGTGGCAGCCTGGCTGAAGGTGCTGGCACGCGACCGGCTGGCGCGGGCATCGACGCATTACGCGGGTCTGCTGGGGCGGCCCTACGCGCGGCTGGCGTTGCGGGATACACGGTCGCGCTGGGGATCGTGCAGCCCGGACGGGGCGCTGATGTATTCCTGGCGGCTGATCATGGCGCCGCCGTCGGTGCTTGACTATGTGGCGGCGCATGAGGCCGCGCATCTGGTGGAGATGAACCATTCGGCGGCCTATTGGGCGGTGGTCGCGCGCATCTACCCCGGCTGGAAACGCGAGCGCGCCTGGCTGCATGATCGGGGACAATCGCTGCACCGTTTTCGCTTCGGGGATTGACCGGGCTGGCGGCGGGTGTTTCCCTCTGCGCCATGCCGATCACACCCCGCCTGACCGACCCCAACGCCGCCGCCCACGAGCGGGTCTACCGGTCCTTGCGCCAGCAGGTGATGCACGGGGAGCTTGACCCTGGGCAGGCGTTGACGCTGCGCGGTTTGGGCCGGCAGTTCGGGGTATCGATGACCCCAGCGCGCGAGGCGGTGCGGCGGCTGGTGGCCGAAGGGGCGCTGACGCTATCGTCGTCGGGGCGGATTTCGACGCCGGAGCTGTCGCCTGAGCGGATTGAGGAACTGGCGTCGATCCGGGCATTGCTGGAGCCGGAGATGGCATCGCGCGCCCTGCCACGGGCGCATTTCGCGCTGATCGAGCGGCTGGCCGCGATCAACATGCTGAATGCGGAGGCGGCCGTGAAGCAGGACGCGGTGGAATATGTTCGCACCAACCTGGAATTTCACCGCACCCTGTATCTGCGTGCTCAGACCCCGGCGATGCTGGCAATGTGCGAGACGGTCTGGCTGCAACTGGGGCCGACGATGCGGGCCGTCTATGCCAAACTGAAACGAAGGGAGCCGCCGCAGCATCACCGGATGATCCTTGCGGCGCTGAAGGCGGGGGATGAACCGGGGCTGCGGCTGGCCGTGAGGACGGATGTGACGCAGGGGTTGCGCCATCTGGCGGGATAGCCTGTCCACGCGTGGACAGATGGTCCGCCGTCATAATATCAATAGGTTAGCATTGCAGGATTCATGTTTTGTTAAGAGTGAAGGCGTGAGGAGCACCAGCCCTTGACGTATCGGGGCCTTCATCCGCATGCCGGACTGAACCGCGGGCATGCAGGACCGGTCGGATGAAATACCTTTGACCTGGCGATTGCCGGGGTCAAAATCGCCGGGCCGCCGCAGTCGGCAGACGAAGCGTGGGCTGGTGCAGACCGAAGCATCACGAAATGCCGCAATCGGGCTGTCTTGGCCATATCGAGGGCATGGCCCGGAGGGAGTTGGACGGAATGCAGGCGAAGTTCAGACCAGCAAACGGGCCATGGTACACGGGGTTTCTGCAGCGCCTGCACAAGACCCTGCTGTTCAACCGGTACCTGGAAATCGGCTGCCGCAAGGGCCGTTCCTTTGCGCCGGTCCGCAGCAAGACGATTGCTGTCGATCCGTTCTTCCGCACGAAGCTGAACATCATTGGGGAGAAGCCCGCCCTGCATCTGTTCCAAGCGACCAGCGACGACTTTTTTGCCAGCGACTTTCTGCGGCGCGACGGTATCCGCCTAGGGCTGAGTTTCCTCGATGGGATGCATCTTTACGAATTCCTGCTGCGCGATGTGATGAATACCGAGGCGGCGAGTGATCCGAATGGGGTGATTTGCTGCATGACTGCGTACCGTTCGGATTTGACATGACGACCCGCGACCTCGACAATCTGCCGCGCAGGTTTGGCAATGGCGGGCTGTGGAACATGATCCCGAAGGGCTGGCAGCCGCATGCGGCCTGGACCGGCGATGTCTGGAAGCTGATCCCGATTTTGCAGACTTGGCGGCCTGACCTGCGGTTGACGGTGCTTGACTGCGCCCTCACGGCTTTGGTCTGCATCAGAAACCTTTCGCCCGGCAACACCGTTCTGCGCGATAAGTATGTCGAAATTTGTGCGGAATGGGACGGGGTGGCGCTGGAAACCTATGGGCTGGATCGGTTTCAACAGTCGTTCGAGCTGTCTGGAGCCGAGGATTGCGCCAGACGCGGGTTCCAACTGTTCCAACCGGCAAGCATTGACCCGGCCCTTGCGCTGCGCCCGGCCGTGCATTCGACCTGAGGCGCGGTGGTTTTCGCCCCATGACTGTGGTTTCGGCTTCAGGCGTGAATTGCTCCGTCGCCGCAGGCGAGGGCGGCCTCGCGCACGGCTTCGCTGAAGGTCGGATGCGCGTGACAGGTCAGTGCCAGATCCTGAGCCGACGCGCCGAATTCCATCGCTACGCAAACCTCGTGAATGAGATCTCCCGCCATCGGGCCGATGATATGGGCGCCAAGGATGCGGTCGGTGGCGGTATCGGCGAGGATCTTCACAAAGCCTTCGCCCTGAAACACCGCTTTGGCCCGCGCGTTGCCCATGAAGGGAAACTTGCCGACCTTGTAGGCGATGCCCGCTTCTTTCAGCGCCTCTTCGGTCTGGCCCACGTTGGCCACTTCGGGTGTGGTGTAGATCACGCCGGGGATCACGCCGTAGTTCACATGGCCTGATTTGCCAGCGAGAATCTCGGCCAGCGCCATGCCTTCGTCTTCGGCCTTGTGGGCCAGCATCGGGCCGACAATCGCATCGCCGATGGCATAAAGACCCTTCATGCTGGTCTGGAAATGCGCATCGGTCTTGATCTGGCCGCGCGGCAGCATCTCGACCCCCAAGGCCTCTAGCCCGAGGCCCGTGGTGTAGGGCTTGCGGCCGGTGGCGACGAGGACAACCTCGGCCTCCAGCGTGGCATCGGTGTTGTCCTTGCGTGCGCGGTAGGCGACGGTTGCGCCTTTCTTGCTGGTGGTGGCGCCCTGAACCGCCGCCCCGAGGATGAATTTCAGGCCCTGTTTCACAAGGATGCGCTGGAAGGCCTTGGCCACTTCGGCGTCCATGCCGGGGGTGATTGCGTCGAGGTATTCCACGACCGTGACCTCGGTGCCAAGCCGGGCGTAGACCGAGCCCATTTCCAGCCCGATCACGCCGGCGCCGATCACGACCATGGTTTTCGGGATCTTGCCCAGTGTCAGGGCGCCGGTCGAGGTGACGATGATCTTTTCATCCACGGTGACGCCGGGAAGGCTTGAGGGTTCCGAACCGGTGGCGATGACGATGCTTTTGGCATCATGCAGGTCGTCGCCGACCTTGACCTGGCCCGGCGCAGGGATGCTGCCCCAGCCTTTCAGCCAGGTGATCTTGTTCTTTTTGAACAGAAACTCGATGCCCTTGGTGTTCTGGCCGACCACGTCTTGTTTGTAGCCGAGCATCTTGGCCCAATCGACCCTTGGTGCAGCACCGATCAGGCCCATCTTTTCGAAGTTCTCATGGCTTTCGTGCAGCATGTGGGTGGCATGCAACAGTGCCTTGGACGGGATGCAGCCGATGTTGAGGCAGGTGCCGCCCAGCGTTTCGCGCCCCTCAACCACGGCGACGCTGAGGCCCAGTTGTGCGGCGCGGATGGCAGAGACATAGCCGCCGGGGCCTGCGCCAATGTAGATCACGTCAAAGCTTGCCATTGTGGGTCCTTTGGTCTGCCGGCGGAGCGGGGGGTTTCACACCCCCCGCGCCCCCCGTGGGATATTTGGCGAAGAGGAAGCCTAGAGGAGGGCGGCCACGATCATCGTCAGGGTTGCGAAGAAGCCTACCGCCCAGATCAGGGAACGCCAAGGGGAGAGGCCAAAAGCATAGGCGGGAATGTAGAGCACGCGCGCGCCGAGGTAGATGTAGGCGGCGGTCTGGGTGAGCGGGGTGGACTGGTTGCCCAAGGTGACCACGGTGACGGCGAGGGTGAAGAGGATCAGGCCTTCGAAGTGGTTGTTGAGCGCGCGTTGCAGGCGGGCGGTGACGGTTGTCAGCGGGCGCGAGGGTGGGGTGTCACGGGGGCCGGAGGTGTATTTCGGCGTCAGTTCGGAATTCGCGGGGATGGCGAAGACAGTAAACTGCAGGGCTTGCAGGAGGCCTGCGAGGGCGAGGGCGGTGAGTTCGGGGGTCATTTCGGGGGTCATGGGAAGGCCTTTGCGAGATCGCGCTCGAGGAAAGTGAACGCGCGGTCAAGCCAGCGGTCCGACCAGTCGGGGTGGGCGAGGCACAGTTCCTGCACGTCGGCGAAGGGGGTGTCGGGGGGCGGCGAGAGGGCTTCGGGATCGGCAGCGGCGGCGAAGGCGGCGATGGCCTCCTGCGGGACGTTATTGGCCTTCAGGATCGCCGAGGCGGCGGTGATGTCGTGGTAAAGCTCGTCGACCACATTCCAGTTGGTCTGATAGTCAAGCGCGGAGCAGGTGACGAAGATGCGCCAGTCGGCGATGCCTTGGGTGAGGACGATATCGGCGGCGGGGGTGCCGGTGGGGATGATTTGGGCTGTGGCTTGGGTGGCGAGGAGGAGCGCGGCGAGGGTGAGGGCGACCGCGTCCCGGGCTTGACCCCGGACCTTTTGGGGTGCGCTTGGGGTTGTGGGAGGCCCCGGCTCAAGGCCGGGGCGGGGTTTTGTGAGCGGGCGGCCCCCCACCCCCAACCCCTCCCCTCGTGGGGGAGGGGTGGCGCTTGGTCTGCGAGCGGTGGGGATGGGGTGGGTCATGTGGGGTCCGGTGTGGGGGGTGGCCGGTTGCGG
>NZ_JANMET010000162.1:0-13981 GCF_031377265.1 Tabrizicola sp.
CCAGTCGGACGAACGGGTGCTGACCTCGGGCAATTCGACGGTGCGCAGTGCCCATCTGGCGCGGATCGAAAGCTTTGTGCGCCGCCATATCGACGACCCCGATCTGGGGCCGGAGGAGGTGGCGGGAGGGTGTGGCATCTCGCTGCGCTATCTGCATGAGTTGTTGCGCGACACCAACATGACGCTGGGACAGTGGATCCGCGACACGCGGTTGCAGGCGGCTATGGAGGATATGAAGAATCCCGCCGACCGCCGCGCTATCGGCGAGATCGCTTATGCGCGGGGGTTCACCGATCAGGCGCAGTTTTCCCGTGCCTTCCGCGCCCGGTTCGGGCTGACTCCGAAAGATGCGCGCGGCAGGGCCTGAGGGGCTGCTCACCGTCGCAGTTCCTGCGCTCTTCGCCGGGGTGCGAAGAGAAGCGAGACGCCCACGATGAACGAACCCGGTCATCACCGCCCCAGATGCGCCCGCAACCGCGCCAAAGCCGCCTGCCGCTCGGCCCGAGCTGCCAGCGCCTGATCCATCGACACTTCGACAAAGCGGGCAGGCGAATGCGGTTGCAACTGGCCGATCAGGTCCATGTCGGCGCTGATGACGCAGCCCACCATCATGTACCCGCCGCCCGACACCGCATCGCGGTGCAGAACGATGGGTTCCGTGCCGCCCGGCACCTGAATGGACCCATACGGATAGCAGGCATCGACAATGTTCGATGGGTTCGATCCCGCACCGAATGGCGGCTCGCGCGGCACAAAGTCCAGTGCGGTGCCGCCCTTGAAGCGGTAACCGATGCGATCGGCCTCGGGCGCGACCTTCCAGGTGTCGGCAAAGAACTGCTTGCCAGCCGCCGCCGTGATGCGGTGCCAGTAAAGCCCCGGAAGCATGCGCAATTCGGCAGGGCTTCCGGGCATCCGGCGCAGATTGGCCGGAATCGCACCCTTGCCAACCGCGCCCGCGCCTAAGGGTAGGATGTCGCCCGCCTTCAGGGCGCGACCCTCATGGCCGCCCAAAGCCCCCAGCGTATAGGTAGACCGCGAGCCGAGTTTGACCGGCACATCAATGCCGCCCGAAACCGCGATGTACACCCGTGCCCCGGATTTGAGGTATCCAAAGCTCAGCCGGTCACCTGCCTTGACCGGAAAGCCTTCCCAGGTGCTGCGCTCATCTCCGTTCAGCTTGGGCGGCAGATCGCCGCCGGTGACAGCGACAGTCGCGGTGGCGGTAAACTCCAGCTCCGGTCCAAGAAACACCGCTTCCAGAACCGCGGCGCCTTCGTCGTTTCCGACCAGCATGTTGGCGGCGCGCAGGGCAAAGCGGTCCATCCCGCCCGAGATCGGAATGCCGAGGTGATAGTATCCGGGGCGGCCAAGGTCTTGTACCGTGGTGGACAGACCGGGAGAGATGACATTAACGGCCATTCAAAGCCTCCATCAGCTTGGCATTGGTGCTGCCCATGTCCTTGTTGAACGCAGAAAGGCTGAAGGTTGCAGGGCGGATCACCGGCTCGTAGCGATTGGCATCCACCGCCTCGATCGCCGCGTCGTATTCATCGCGCGTCACCGGCTTCCACTTGACGATATCGCCGGGTTTAAAGAGGCACATCTCGTCTTGCAGATAGCTGACCTTCTGGGTCGGGTCATATATCGGCATCGGCGTGACGCCGAACATCTGATAGCCGCCCGCGCCGCGCACCGAGTAGATGCAGGAAAAGCAGCCGCCGTGGCCGATGGTCAGTTTCGGCGTGTCGGTGCGCGGACGCAGGTACTTCGGCACCTGCAATTGACGCTTGCGCTCGACCATCTGGTACAGGAACGGCAACCCCGCCACGAACCCCACCATCGACACGAACCACGGCTGGCTGGAATGTGCCTTGATGAAATCCTCGACCCCGCCAAGACCATTCACTTCGGCGGCATATTCCAGATCGGTGGCATTAGGGTTCTGATGCCGCTCACGAAAGCGCATCAGGGTCTCGTGCGTCCAGGGGTCCTGATAGAGCACCGGAATTTCCATGATCCGGGTCTGCAGCGTGGCGTCGGATTTCGACGCCGCCCCTTCCATGGATTGCAGTTCCTTCAACAGATCGCCGGGCTTGATGCGGTCCGGGTCGAACTTGACCTGAAAGCTGGCATTGGCCGGGCAAATCTCGGTAACGCCCTTGATGCCCGCCGCCTTGACCGCATTGGTCATCGACAGCGAGGTGAAAAAGGCCTCGAGCGACATCTCTTCGCTGACTTCCGCGAAGATGTGCTCGTCGCCCCCAAAGGAAAAGCGGATCGACATGGTCCCTCCTATGGTTCCAGTTCCGGCACCAACCGGGCCGCGTGGGTTTCAAGCCAGCCTTCCAGCCAGCGGGTATGAACAGCGTTGGCCCGAACGGCTGGGTCATCCGCCAAGGCCAGAAACAGCGGTTTGGTGGTGCGCAAGCCGTCGATGCGGGTTTCGGACAGGGCGCGGACAAGGCGGGTGATCGCCGCCTCGCGGGTTTCGGCGTGGACGACCAGCTTGGCCAGAAGCGAGTCGTAGAACGGCGGCACGGTGTATCCGGCGTAAAGCATCGACTCGAACCGCACGCCGGGTCCGCCGGGCACGCGCAGGATGCTGACGGTGCCGGGAAAGGGGGCGAAATCGCGCGAAGGGTCTTCGGCGTTCAGGCGCACTTCGATGGCATGGCCGCGCACCACGATATCGGACTGGCGCAGGCGCAGGGGTTCGCCCCCAGCGATGCGCAACATCTCGGCCACCAGATCGATGCCGGTGATCATCTCGGTCACCGGATGTTCCACCTGAATGCGGGTGTTCATCTCAATGAAGTAGAAGCGGTCGGCTTCGTCGTCATAAAGGTATTCGATGGTGCCCGCGCCGGAATAGCCCACCGCCCGGGTCAGTCGCACGGCGCTGGTGCACAATTCATCGCGGATGCGGTCCGACAGAGCGCGGCTGGGGGCCTCTTCCCAGACCTTCTGACGACGGCGCTGAAGGCTGCACTCACGCTCGAAGCAATGCACGGCATCTCTGCCGTCACCCAGAACCTGCACCTCGATATGACGGGCCTTGGCGATGACCTTTTCCATATACAGTCCGCCGTCGCCAAAGGCGGCCAGCGCCTCGGCGGCGGCTTGTGGGAAGGCGGCTTCAAACTCGGCCAGATCATTGGCGATACGAATGCCCCGGCCCCCGCCACCCGCAGCGGCCTTGATCATCACGGGAAATCCGGTGTCGATCAGGATATGGCGCGCGGCGTCAATATCGGCGACTCGGCCCATCGACCCCGGCACCACCGGAACCCCGGCGGCATGGGCGGCAGAGCGGGCGGCGACCTTGTCGCCCATCGTGCGGATGGCGTCACCTGACGGGCCGACAAACACCAACCCCGCCACCGCACAGGCATCGGCAAAATCGGCGTTCTCGGCCAGAAAGCCATAACCGGGATGCACGGAATCGCAGCCCGTATCGATGGCGGCTTTCAGGATGTTAGCGACGCTCAGATAGCTTTTCTTCGCCGCAGGCGGTCCGATATGCACCGCCTCATCGGCAATCTGCACATGAAGGCTGTCGCGGTCGGCATCCGAATAAACCGCCACGGTCGCAATCCCGAGGTCGCGTGCTGCGCGGATCACCCGCACGGCGATTTCCCCCCGGTTTGCGACCAGAAGTTTCTTCAGCATCAGTCCACCTGCGCCAGAACCGCGCCTGCCATGACGGGCTCTTCGTTGTCGGTCTCAAAGCGAATGTTCCTGCCCGCCACCTCGGATTTCACCTCGTGGAAGGACTTCATCACCTCGATCATCCCGATCACGTCGCCCACTGCGACGGCATCGCCATCGGCCTTGAAGGGCGGCTTGTCGGGCGCGGACGAGCGGTAGAAGGTGCCGGGAAGCGGCGAATGGATCTGGGCCATGGGAACCTCTCAGGTATAGGGCTGAACCGCCGCTCGCACTGCGCGGGCGATGTCGATGGCATTGGGGGTGTCAGAGTGAATGCAGATACTGTCGCAACGCACCGGAATGTCTGAACCATCCGTGGCCGTGCCTTTGCCTTCCGTAATCGCCCGCACGCAGCGTGCAGCCATCAACGCGGGGTCTTTGGCATCATGCTCGCGCGTCACGATCAGGCTTCCGTCCGGACGATACTCCAGATCGGCGTAAAATTCCGCCACAAAACCATGGCCGCGAGCGGGGTAGATCTTCTCATGGAGCGTGCCGGTCATCCCCAGAAGCGGCACCTGAAACACATCGGCTGCATCACAAACCGCCTGGGCGATATCTTCCTGCCGAGCAGCCATACCGTAAAGGCTGCCGTGGGGCTTGATGTGGTTCAGCTCAACGCCTTCTGCCTTCAGGAACCCGCAAAGCGCACCGATCTGGTAGATCAGGCAATTGGCCATTTCTTCGCGGCCCATCTTCATCTCGCGCCGCCCGAAGCCCTGCAGATCGGGCAGGCTGGGATGCGCTCCGACCTTCACCCCATGCGTTTTGGCTAGCCGCACCGTGGCGCGCATGTGGTCAAAATCGCTGGCATGAAAGCCGCAAGCCACATTGGCGATGTGAATGAAGGGCATCAGCCCCGCGTCGTCCCCCATGCGCCAAAGCCCAAAGCTTTCGCCCATGTCACAGTTCACCGTGACAGGCATCGCACCCCCTGCAGTTTTCCGAATGTTACTGAACTTGGCCCGAGTCTGTCTTCATTGCAAATTCGAATTTCTGAGATACGGTATCGATAAAGCAGATATGAGGGTGCCTTGTCGCTGACCATCAGACAGTTGCGCTATTTCATCGCAGCCGCCGAGACCGGGCAGGTTTCCCATGCGGCGATGGAGTTGAACATCTCGCAATCTGCCGTGACGGCGGGCATTCAAAGCCTTGAGGCTGCCTTGGGCGCGCGGCTTCTGGCGCGGGGTGGACAAGGGGTATCGGTGACCCCGCAAGGCGCGCGGTTCCTGTCCCGGGCCAAGGCGATCATTGCCGCCGTCGAAGAAGCCACGCGGAGCCCCTTGGGCGAAGAAACGCAGGTGACGGGCCGCTTGCGGCTGGGTCTGACCTATACGGTCGCGGGCTATTTCATGGCCCGCCACTATGCCTCCTTCCGTCGCATTTATCCCGGCATCACGCTGGAACTCTCGGAACAGCCAAGGTCCGCCATCGAAAATGCCCTAGTGACCGGAGGGCTGGACCTGGCCGTCATGTTGACCTCGAACCTTGGCAATACCGGCGAACTTGAATCCGAGACGCTGTTCCGCTCGCGGCGGCGGCTTTGGCTGCCCTCGGATCATCGGCTGCTGGCCGCACCGGGGATAAGCCTGCGCGATGTCGCTGCCGAGCCCTATGTCATGCTGACAGTGGACGAGGCCAGCCGCACGGCCGGGCGCTACTGGGACCAGTACGGGCTGATCCCCAAAGTGGTATTTTCAACCTCGTCCGTTGAGGCGGTACGGTCGATGGTGGCCGCCGGCATGGGGGTGACGATCCTCAGCGACATGGTCTATCGACCCTGGTCACTTGAGGGCCAACGGATCGAACAGCGCCAGACCATTGAGGCGATTCCCTCAATGGACGTCGGCCTGACCTGGCCGAACAATCGCCCGCTGTCCGCGCCGGCTCAGGTTTTCCGCGCTTTTCTCTCGGCGGCCTTGGGATCAGCTTGATAACCCCTAGATCGCGCAGCGTGGCTGACCACCCACCTTCGATAAAATCGATAGGTAGGGCCCGGTAGAACCAACAAAGCTGTCAGGCTTAGCAGTCGCCGCAGCGAGCGCGTCCACACCAGCATCGCTGTTCGTTTCTCGGTCAGATAATCATACCGGTCGTAATGGACCGACCCGACGTCGGACATGCCGTGGCCCTGCAGGCGATTGCGGATTTCGAGCGATAGGCCGAAAGATCCGGCGATGGTCTCAAATGTCCGGCGCAGGTCGCGCGGCGAGAACGAGGTCAGTGTTTCGCGGAGGTAGCCAGCTGCCCCATCAACAACCGCTGATTCGTTCCGGAATTTCGCTGCGGCAAGCATAAATGGCCGGTTTGGGGACATCGCGCCGCGGCGACCAGTTGCTATCGACCGGCAGCTTTGGGCCGCCCGGCGCAGTTCGCGCCGAGCGGCTATTTGTCAGAGATCAATGCCTTCAGACAGTGTCAGCGCGTCGTCGAGGTCGACGCCAAGGTATCTCACGGTGCTGTCCATCGTTGTGTGACCCAAGAGCAGTTGAACTGCTCGGAGATTTCCCGTTTTCTTGTAGATCTGGGCCACCTTTGTCCTCCGCATGGAGTGGGTGCCATAGGCTCTGGGTTCGAGGCCGATCGAGGTTGCCCACGCCCTCATGATGCGGGCGTATTGTCGGGTTGAGAGATGGGAGCTAGCATGCAATCGGCTGGGCCAGAGGTATTCCGAGCCGATCATCTCGGGATCCGCAATCCATCTCTCCAGCGAAATCCGTGTCGTCTCGGTGATCTCAAACCGGACGGGCGTCTTGGTTTTACTTTGCGTGACCGAGGACCGATCTTTGACCAGGCCGGCGGCAAACACGTCGCGCACTTTCAGGCAGACCAGATCACAGCCGCGCAATTTGCTGTCGATCGCAGCATTGAACAAGGCCAGGTCACGCTTGCTTTCCGCCATCTCGAGCCGCACTCGGATGGACCAGACATGCTTCGGTGCCAAAGGCCGTTTCTGCCCGAAAATCCGGCCTTTGTTCCATGCTGGACGACGCGGGGCCAACGATTGGAAGGGTTTCGGTAGGCATAGGACGATCCTCCTGTCCACCAGCCCACCCAGTCTCCGGCCAGCCCGGCACCGAATACATAGCACACCTCTTGCTAAGCAAGGTGCCTGTGGGCGGTTTGCTGACTGACGCGGGTGCGGCTGGGTAATCTTTGCGGCCTTGTGAAGCGGACGATCACGCAAGTTGCAGCTGGGTCGCGGTACAGTGGCACCCGTTCTGCCACAACGGGGCATCCTTCACCAAACTGGGCAAGCCATATGTCCGTGCCAGTTCTGGCGTGCCTGCGCCAACCCACCATACGTGCCGAGCATGACACTCGCTAACCGCTGCTGCCCGGTCATCTTTTTCTAGCACGCATAGAAAGTCTCCATCTGGCCCAAAGGCATAAGGCAGAAGGACAGCGTTTTGGGCTTGTTTTCCCTGTACAATCTTTTCAGATTGGCTTCGAACCTTGGGAGGATGTCGTCTTGGGTCTCTTCGAGAATTTGTTCGGAACGCTGCTTTTGGGAGGCGCTCTTATTGGCCTGGCGGCTGGCCTGTTGACAGTCCTCACAGGCCGCGTCATGGGCGCTTCTGGCATGATCGGAAGTCTTGTTGGTGGTGCCGAAGGCGTGGCTGCAACCAGTATCGCCTTTATCGGAGGCATTGTGGTTGCCCCGTTGATCATGACCAGTCTTGGCTTTCCAACGCAAATTGCTGTCGAAGCAGACTGGCCGTTTCTTGTGGCCGGCGGGCTCCTTGTGGGTATTGGCTCTCGCTTTGGCGGCGCGAGCTTGGGAGGAGCCTTGACCGGGATGGCAAGGCGCTCAGGGCACGCGGCGACCATTTTTGGGGCGATTGTGGTTGGTGCGGCAATCGCGGTTTATCTGCAACGTTTCCTTGGCGGCGGAGGTGTTGAATGATCCGGCTTGTGGCCTTGGCGTGCGGTCTGTTGTGCGGAGCAGGTTTCGTAGTATCCGGCCTTTATGATCCGGCTTTGCTGCATTCCTTTCTGATGCCGCAGGCTACAAGGGCCTTCTCGCTGGGGCTCGGTCTGCTCGTCGCTTTGGTCACGGCCGGTCTTGTCGTAACCCTATCGGGCAGCCGAGACGCACCGCTACTGGGTGGGCAGGTAGAGCCAGAGCATGGCGCAAAAGGCTGGAAACGGATGGTGAGTGGTGTGTTGTTCGGTCTGGGCTGGGGGCTGGCGGGTTACTTCCCTTTGGCGGCAATGGTCTCAGCCGGGATGTTTTCCCCGGGGGCAGCGTTTTTTCTTGTCTCCGTTCTGGCCGGAATACTGGTGTTCGATGTGCTCGCAGGCGACATTGGTCCAAAGAGTGGCGGGCGCTTTTCGCGCGGTTGATGGTTTAGTTATGGATGCAGTTTGACGGCATCCGGGAAACCGTAGCTCCCTTCGCTGACCGACCATCAAGCCATCAAATCGCTGCAAGCAGCACAAATGTCAGGAACGCGAAAGCCGCACTGCGGCGACAGGAGGCAGGGTCAACGACAGCTACCCGCCGGGACCTGACCGCTCGGTGGCGAAGGGTGCACTCCAAAAGAACCGTCATATGCTCACCCGCAGCGTGACCGGCGCCGCCAGAAGTTGTCCCCTTCTGTTGCCCCCAGACGTTTGCAAAAAGCGCAACTGGCTTCGCCCTCTTAAAATATCCCCTCGTTCCGCAGCCCCCTCTTCATTGGCCCACCGCCCCGCAATTGCCCGTACGCCACCAGCCAGATTGGTGCAGTTGATCCTTGAAACCCCGGTGATGATGGGTTCCAATTCCTCATGACAAAATCTCCTCTTCTTTCTTGGGCTGATTGTGCCCCTCGGCTGGTGGCTGTGGCTGCCGGGCGCGCTGCCGCCGATCTGGTCATCAAAGGCGGCACGCTGGTGAATGTGCAAAGCCGCGAGGTCCTGCCCGGCTGGCAGGTTGCGATTGCAGAGGGCCGGTTTGCCTATGTCGGACCGGATGCGTCCCATTGCATCGGGCCGCAGACCGAGGTGGTGGAAGCCACCGGCCAATTTCTGATCCCGGGCCTGTGCGATGGGCATATGCATATCGAAAGCGGCATGCTGACCCCGGCGGAATTTGCCGCTGCTGTCATCCCTCACGGCACGACGACGATGTTCACCGACCCGCATGAGATTGCCAACGTGTTAGGCCTGCGCGGAGTGCGGATGATGCATGACGAGGCGCTGTTGCAGCCGATCAACATCTTCACCCAGATGCCGTCCTGCGCGCCTTCGGCCCCGGGGCTGGAGACGACGGGGTTTGAGATCGGCCCCGACGATGTGGCCGAAGCGATGCGCTGGCCCGGGATAATCGGTCTGGGCGAGATGATGAACTATCCCGGCGTGATCAATGGCAGCCAGCAGATGCTGGAGGAGATCGCTGCCACGATGCGCGCGGGCAAGGTGGTTGGCGGCCATTATGCAAGCCCCGACCGGGGGATTGCCTTCCACGCTTATGTGGCGGGCGGCCCGTCTGACGACCATGAGGGCACGCGCGAGTCTGATGCCATCGACCGGGTTCGGCAAGGCATGAGATCGATGTTGCGATTGGGCTCGGCCTGGTATGACATCGAAAGCCAGATCACGGCGATCACCGAAAAGGGGCTTGATCCGCGCAACTTCATCCTGTGCACTGACGATTGCCATTCGGGCACGCTGGTCCATGAAGGGCACATGAACCGGGCGGTTCGGCATGCCATTGCCTGTGGTTGCGATCCCTTGATTGCGATCCAGATGGCGACGATCAACACCGCCACCCATTTCGGGCTTGAACGCGAGCTTGGGTCCATCGCGCCCGGTCGGCGGGCGGATGTCATCCTGACCTCGGACCTGCGCGCGCTGCCCGTTGAACGGGTGATAGCGCGGGGTGTCACGGTGGCTGAGGCCGGGCGCTTGACCGCGGTCTGCCCGCACTACAACTGGCCGGATGATGCCCGTGCCACCGTGCGCATGGGTCGGGCCAAGACTGCCGAGGATTTTGCGATTGCAGCACCCGTCGGGGCGGTGCAGGTAAAGGCTCGCCTCATCGGCGTGGTCGAAAATCAAGCCCCGACTCGCGCCCTGACCGCCGATCTGGCTGTTACGGACGGCAAGGTTGAGGCGCAGGGCGACATCGCTCAGATCGCGCTGGTTGAACGACACCGGGCAACTGGGCAGGTTTTCACCGCCTTTGTCTCGGGCTTTGGCTACAAGGGGCGCATGGCCATTGCGTCGACGGTTGCGCATGACAGCCACCATATGATCGTCGTCGGCACCGACCGCGATCAGATGGCGCTGGCCGCGAACCGGCTGGCCGAGGTAGGCGGCGGCGTGACCCTTTGGCGCGACGGACAGGAGCTGGCCCTGGTGGAACTGCCCATAGCGGGGTTGATGTCGGACAGTCCGGCGCGCGAGGTGGCGGATAAGGCGCAAGCCCTGGTGGCAGCGATGGCCGAGTGTGGCTGCACACTGAACAACGCCTACATGCAGCATTCCTTGCTGGCGCTGGTGGTGATCCCGGAACTGCGCATCTCGGACAAGGGTCTGATCGACGTGACCCGTTTTGCGGTGACCGATCTGTTCGTGAACGAGGCTTGATCGCTCCATTGGCGGGGCCCTTCGCCCTAAGATCAAAGAACTCGTTCCGGTTTTGGAGTCGGCCAAGCGCCAGTCGGCAGCCAGCTTGCCCTGCAGCGCACAAACTCGTCACCCCTTCGATGCAACGTGCCGATCGCCTCAGTCTGCCGTCCGCGACGCGAAGGGCGGAAAGCGGTCGTTCACCGGTTCGACGGCCAAGGCTTGAAATGGCCACAACGCTGTCTGGACGCCGCAGCAGGCGCCATCATTTGGCCGGGCACTTACCGACACTAGGCCTCCCGTACTGATGTGCGGTTGCACAGGTTGTCAGGCTGACTACTAGGAGCCATGACTTGAGAAGAGGAGAAATGCGCGCAGGGAGTCTAGCGGCTTGCAAGACAGATCCTGCAACAGGCTGTCGCGCGGGTGCCAGGTGCCGCCCCCGTTCCGCAGGATCGACGTTGGGTCGTTCCGCATCAGGCTGACGACTGTGTCAGCGATTATCTGGCTGGCGGTCGGTCCTATGCGCTTGCCCTGCTCCAGCACCTGCGCCTCGCACAGGAAGTAGAGCCAGGCGGGGGTTTCTTCGAGGATCCCCAGGGCACCGGCAGCATCGGCGGGGTCGGTGTAGGGGCTGTCGAGCGACTGGTGCTGCGGCATGGCGGCCCTGAGCTCGTCCCGCGACAGAATGGGGACGCCGCAGGCCTTGGCGAGGACCTGGCCAAAGGGGATCCGCCGGTGAAAGCCACGCAGGAGGTTGCGAAAGAAGATTGAGCCGTGTTCAAGCACCCGCGCGTTGCCCGCGTCGTTCAGCATGTCGGGCGCGAAATCGAGGTCGATCCGTTCCGCCAGGCCCGATGCTCCCGCAGCGTCACCGGGGGGCTTGATGCGGGTCAGGCGGTCCCAGTCGATCACCCAGTGGTCGGGCAGTTGCGGGATCCTGCCTTGGGGGTCGCCCATGTTGCGGTCGGAGGTGAAGTTGAAAAGCTGCTGCAGCGTGGCCTGGTTCTCAAGCGCGCCGCCCCGCCCGAAGTTGGCGTTGAAGTCATAGCTGCGGCCGACCATGGAGTGGCCAAAGCGGAAAGCGGCGGTGGTGAATTCCATCGGCACGGTCCCAGGGGGCAGCGGGCGCGGCTTCCATTCCGACAGGGGCTTCGCAAGCACGGTTTTCGACAGAAGCGAAGGCAGGAAGTCGTTCAGGATAAGCCAGTGGTAGTGCCGCGTCACCAGTTGGCGCGCTTCGTCGAAGACATCCTCGGCTTTGGTTCCCCGCGCCTTCAGCGCCTTTACAGCCTTGTTGTGGAACATGAGTAACGCAAGGTGCAGCTGGCTGAGGATCAGGTTCCCGTCGTTCCGCCGGTCGGCGATCAGCGGTATCCGACCGTTGCGGGGGATGTCGGGGGCATCCCTGGCGTGAATGGCGGCTTCGGGGCGCTTCGTCGACTCCCCGAGGATATCGATCGGGACGGGGTAGGCCCTGGCGAGGCGAAAGCTGCCATCCGGCTGGTAGAGGGCCTTCACCTCTAGGTCGCTGCTGCCCGGGCCGTCGGCGTAAAGGCTGGCAAGCGTCATCGGGCGGGCGTGTTCGTTCACGAAATGCCGCAGGATCGTGGCCACGTCGGCCCGCCAGTCCTTGCCAAGGCCTGCAAGATCGACGGTGCCGACGATGCCAAGCGGGCGCACATCGCCCGGGTTCTGCAACAGCCCGCCTACGGGGGCCGAGATGTCGTGGTTCAGGAACTGGCCGAAGTAGGTGTAGGCCGCAGGAAGGTCGATTGTAAGCGCCGAGACCCGTTCGTTGGGCAGGTGACAGGCCTTTTCGAAGTCCTTCAAACGCTGGATCGTGCCGTCATCATCGGTGCCGGTGAAGCGGCCGGCGTCCGGGACATCGGCAAGACCGGGGAAAAGGTAGGAATAGGGCGACCGCGAGGGGCCTGCGCCATTCCGGGGCGGGGGGGCCTCGGTCCAGTCTTCAAGGTCATGCGAGATCTGGATAGCGCACATGGTGGCTCCTTGGTCCAGGGTTGGGAGTTCAATAGGGTTCGGGGAAAGAGGGCAAAGGGTCCGGGCAGAGGCGGCGGAAGCGGGCCGTGTCGGTGCGGCCGCCCATCGCGCAAAGGCCGGGCACCAGAACCCGCATACTGGGCAGCGGGTCGCCAAGCAGCGTCAGATCGATGGCCTGCGCAGCAAGGCCCAGGTCGGACAGCCGCTGGAGCAGGTCGCCGGGCGGCGCGGGACGCGCGCCTGCGGCCGGGTGGAACTGTGGTTGCAAATTGGTTGAGGCTAAGGCGTCCCAGGCAAGAACCTCGGGGTCACCGGCGAGCCGGGCAGCCTCCATCGCGACCTCGGTCTGGACCATCTCGGTCACGGCGGCGAGTGCGGCATCGGCGATCTGCAGTCGGGCGGCGGAGCCAACCGCGACATAGCGGCCGCTTGGGTCCGAAGACACTGCCGCCACGACCGGAAGGCCGATATCGGTCGTCAGATCGAGAAGGTGGGTCACCCGGTCACGCCCGTCTAGCCACCAGTAAAGCCGGGGTTGCAGACGGTCGATCTCCTCGACCGGCAACGGGCGAGCGGGCAACCCGCCGTGCCACCAAAGCGCCAGGGCATCCCGCTCGATGCACTCCCAAAGGGCGGTTTCGGTGGCCTCGTGCCGGGTTCGCCCCACGGCGCAGCCGGTGGAGGTGGCATCGGTGACGAGGGGCTCTCCCAAAATGTCGGCGCAGTCGAGCCAGACCTCCTGAGCCGTGACGGGGACGGCATGCCCGGTGCGAAGATCTCGCCCCGCGACCATGGCCAGCCCGTCCCGGCGCGGCAGGTCGGCCAGCGCGGGCAGGTGACGTTGGGCGAGGCTGGCGCGCAGCTCCAGCGCCTCGGCTCCGGTGGCGACGAGCGCCTGCTGCGGGGTCAGGCCACGCCCGGCGGGCAGGCGCGGCTTTCGCCCGGTCACCCCGTCATGCGCGGGCCAGGCGACGGCCAGAAACACCGGCCGGTCGGGGTCTTCCAGCGGCAGAAGCTGGAAGTCCTGCGCCAGCGCGCGGGTCAGTTGGGCGATGGTGTCGATCTTGCTGTGCCGCATGGTTGGCATAGGACGCCTGCCCGCCCGGGCTATCAAGCGGTGATTTCCGTGCGCTCCTGGTGTTTCACGCTGGCTTCACGCTGGGCGCGAATAGTAGGCCCATGGGCGCAGACAACCGGCGCCTGACAACAGGAGGGACGTGAATTGGTGGGGTTCTTCTATCTGAAAAGCAGTACGTTGACCAACCAGCGCGACACCGGCAAGAAGATCATGGATCTGATCAAAGATGTCGGCGATGAAAGTGAGGGGTCCACTTGGAAGGCGTTTAAGGCCGACCCCAAGGCTTGGCTGTTCGAGGCCGGCTACGAGTACAGAGGTCAAGGTGCAGGCCCGAATGGCGAGATTCCGAATAATCTGAAGCTGGTCCCGGTCTATGACACCGAGGATACGATGCATGTCCGGATTCCGTGGAAGGGTGTGCTGGAAGGTTTCGACCCTGATCAGCTCGAGGACGAGAAAGGCTACGGGCAAGGCCCAGCAAAGCTTCCGATTCTGCTGGCGCGATACTTCATGCGCAAGTGCCGCTAAGCCCTAGCCAGCCAACGCTTCCGCCGCCATCTCTCGGGCCAGCCGAAGGCCGTCAAGCAGCCGTTGCCGACCCTGCGGCCAGTGGATCGGCAGCACGTCCATGAT
>NZ_JANMET010000192.1:0-16120 GCF_031377265.1 Tabrizicola sp.
CGGGCCGCCTAGGCCCAGAAATCAACCCAAGGACTCTCCCCAACCCCGGAGGGAATACGGGGCTCAGGTCACAGGGTTGATGCCCAGCTGCCGGCTCAACTGCGCGAGCATTCGGGGCCACCCTCGAACCGGTGGCGGGCCAGCCCCTGATCCTGCGATCGCTGTATTGCTGCTCTGACAGCCTGCGTGGTCGTGACGCTCCCGTGATCAACCTGTCCCACAACGCTTCCTTCCATTCCCGCGAAAGGATCGCGCCATCAAACCGTGGGATCAAACACCTAGGCTCGGCGGCGGAATTCCGGTCGCATCTCTGCAGCTTAGTCTAGTGACCAGCATCTCCGTCCAGGCAGCGCAGTCAATGCCTACAATTTGCCGGTTCCGATTACGTCTGACGGTATTGAAAAAGCAGAGTCTCAGAAACCAGAAGTTCGTCAACACGACAGAGCAACTCGTCCGTGTCTTGCCTGTACATTGACAACCGACGACCCCATCGCTGCCCTGAGTGCCCGTCCTGTTTCAAACTATAGACGGACTTGTCACTGATGCGAACCTTGATACCAAAGTCGGACAAAAGTTGGCCAAAGAGTTCCTCACTTTGGGTCAACTTCTCCAGAAATCCAGCTGGCAATGCCGCAAGTGAAATCTCTAACGTGGCATCAAGAATTTTCTGCCCAGTAGACTTCTGGAAGATGGAAGAGCGTCGAGTAAATGCGCCACCACTACGCTTGCTGGAAATTTGGCGCGCAAACAACCGACCGAACTCCGAAAACAGAATCGGCGACATCAAGCCATCAAGGTCTAGAAGAGTCAGGCTATGGCAGCCTGTCTCTTTATCTGGTTGATGCGCACCTTCAGTCATCTGGCATTCGCCGGTATGGCATTCGGAGTCGATGAAGAAACGCCAGATTCCCCAAGCAATACGCGATTCTCCAGCTCAGGCCGGCCGGGACACTCGGCCATTTCAAAGGTAAAAGATTCAATCATCGGTTCGATTCATCTTTTCTAAGGCTTCAACGATCAGATCTGCACACTTTTCACGATCTGGGCTTCCATCTCGCCTGCGCGGGATTGTGTCAATCGGCCAAATTCGCATTGGGGCCAACTTCGCACCGAGAGCATCAGTGCAGGCCTTTCGCGCCAGTTCCAAGACCTGCAAACGATTCGTACCCGCAGCAATCTCAGCAAACGCAATCACTTCGTTCTTTCCCGCCTTCGGGCTTTGAAAGGCCGCCGCACCAAGAATTCCCTCAACCGAGGTCAACAAAGCGTCAATGATGCCGGCATTCATCTTGACTCCATCGAAGTTGAGCAGGCTCTTGTCTTTTCGGCCCAAAATCTCGAGAACACCGTCCTTGGTAAAGTGAGCAATATCACCAGGATAGAAGTAATCTCCGGTCAGAATTTCCATCCTGGATGTGGCATTAAAAATGTAAATTTCGGCACAATACGAATTTCGAACGCGAACTTCACCGGTCTGTGTTGACCCAAGCACATTGCCGTCTTGATCAACAATGTCGACTAGGCTGTCGCGCGGGAAGCCTTGCTTTCTGAGTTCATTGTTCGGAGACAGAGTTAAGAAGTTCGAAAAAGATTTGCTAGTTTCAGTGGCACCATAAGTGTCATCCACCAAATCAAAATGCTGGAGGAGGTCCAGCGCATCGTGATCTGCTATCTTAGCACCGCTGACTTCGACGACAGCAATTTTTGACGCCGATTTTCCCCTAAGCCCGAGCGCTTTTACCTGCTTCAAGGAACCGGCCACCCGGTTCACGCCGTTCTGCACCCAAAAGTCCCAGCCACCCCGATCTACAATGGCTGCACCGTTTAATAGGGCTCCCATCGCTCGCGCGAAGAATGGTCGGCAATCGTAGGGGAATAGCGAAGAAAACCGCGTCTCGCCCGACCGAAATTCGTCTTTTACCGCTAACGAACGTCGCAAGACTATTCTTTGGCTAAGTCCAACCACTTTTGGTATGCCGGTTGTACCAGACGTCGCAAGCAGCAACCATGGGGCGTCGATATCGACTTGTTGAGACCTCAGATGAGGCTCCGGATTACCGCGCAGTACTTCTGCAGGAGACCAAGTACTGTCAATTAAGAGGGATTGTTCTCCGGCGATCGGGTTCAATGGCAATTCTACGGCGATTCGATGTGTAATTGGATATAGACCTGCCAATTCTATGTTTATTGCCCCTTCAGCAAATCGCGCGCCTAGCGATGACGCTGCTAACAGTGACGCAAGCACAATTGGTAGGTCACTAGATTCGGTCTGAATTGTGGAGTTGGCATCTATTCCGGATTGAGTGTATTTTACTGTAAAGGATATTGCAAGCGCCAGCAGCTTCGAAAAGCTATACTCAGTATCCTGAAGGATAATGGCTGGATGGTCCGGGTAGGTCGTCGCTATTTCCTCAAATCGAGCAGCGACAGAGTCTTCTACACTATTTTGCATTTGGGGTCGCCTGAAATTGGAAAACAGCTTTCTCCTGACTACGCCCGTCAACATTCCCAACAGCACTAGCAAAGAACGCTTGATTGGCCTTCCTGCGCGGAACGCCATCTTGAGTGAGGAGGACTTCCTGCACAACAAGTATCGATCTGGGCGCGCTTCCGTCTCCGAAGGCTTGGGCGCAGTGGTCCCATGCGGATCTTGCAGCATCTTGCGCTGACGCGCCGTAGATTGGCTGGAGGCAAGCAGATAGTTGTGAAGAGTTGGGAGTGAGAGGATCAACAAAGCAGCAGGCGCTGTTCACAAGGGGACTCGCCGTCATTGATGCGTCAAGGTCAGAGAGGTTGAATTTCATGCCGCCTAGATTTACTACATCATCATCCCGGCCAAGTATGCGCAACACTCCATTCGGCTCCCACTTGGCAAGATCTCCAGGGTAGAACCATCCCGCCTTAAAGCGCTTTGCGCTTTCTTCGGCCAATCCGTCATACGCCTGTGCCATATGCTTGTTGCGAATTCGTATCGCTCCGGGCTGCCCAATCGGTGAAAGGTTACCCTCGCTGTCGAGAATCTCGACGTCACTTTCCACCGGTCCGCCGCGACATTCGATCTCTCCTGCTACGAGCTGCATCTTGTTGATATAGGCTGCAATTGTTTCGCTTGAGCCGTACACGTCTTCAACGATATCAAAGCTTTGAAGCAGTTTACGCCCCAACCTTTCAGTGAGTTTGGATCCGCTGGCCTGCAGTCTTGAAATCTTTGGTGAAATCTCGCGATCGCCCAGCCACACGGCAAGTTGTTTTGGGGATCCGCAAACCAGATTGACACCATGGGCCTGGAGGAACTCAACATCATGGCTGTCGATGATTGTGTTACCGGACAACAGGATTGATGCTGCGCGAATACCAAACGGCCGGGTATTGCACCCAAAGATCAAGAATATCCGTGTCTGACCTTGAGGGTAATCTAATTTGACTACCGAGATGCGCTTCCACACGGTCTCTTGATCGATGGAAACAAACTTCGGGCGTCCGGTTGTTCCGGAAGAACCAAGAATCCAGCACGTGTCACGCGGGTCGGAGAATCCCGGTTCATCAATCAGGGTGCTGACATCGCATGGAAATTTTGGCGACCACGTTTCATCCATCGTGTCGAAAGCCAGGCCTACAATTCCCTCTCGTTCAGGAGAACGGAAGAAATGCGTGATCCCTTGTCGACCCCCAACCAAGAAATCACGATCAATAAGAATATAGGACGCACCCAGTATCGACAGGGCAAAGATGGAAGCGACAGATACAATCATGTCGGTGGTATCAATGCCCACGACAGATCGCCTGCCGACACCCTTAGATTGCATCTTTGCTGCAAAGCGTTCTATCACCCGCCATAGATTGGCATAGGTAATGGTAATATCTTCGGCAATGATTGCTTCACGATTCGGGAACTGTCTTGCGAGATCCTTGAACGCGAATGCGATGTTTATGCTGTTGGTCATGGTGCAAATGCTTCGCGCATACCTTCGACCCGTGCTAGCACCATCTCTTGGCACAGCGCACGCATGGGTTTTCCGTCATCATTGCGGGGAATTTTGTCGATCGGGTGAATCTTTCCCAGAAAGCATGGAAGATTCAATTGGCGTCTATAGTTTGCCCGGATCGCTTCAACGCATTGTGACTGATCTGTCAGTTTCTCAAAAACTACGAACGCGACAATCTCATTGCTTGCGCCATTCTTGGGATTCTTGAAACAGATTGCGTCCTCCACGCCGGGGGTAACCTTGATGATAAGATCAATCAGCGCTGCGTCAAGTTTGAGGCCGCCAAATGAAAGTACATCATCACTGCGACCGATCACCTGCAACTCGCCTGATGGGCCCCAGCAAGCGATATCGCCTGGATAGAACCAGCCGTTCTGAAACGACTTTGCGGTGGCTTTTGGTGAGTTCAGGTATCCGGGCGCCATGTAGTCGTTCCGGACGCGCACTGCACCTGGTATGCCGGGTGCGCACAGTTTTCCGTCCTGATCGAGGATCTCGATCGTCGAGTCCAGCGCCTTGCCAAGCCTCGCAATCGAGCCGTCCGGAGTGATACTGACGATACTGGAGAACGACTTGCTGGTTTCGCTGGCGCCGTAGACATCGGTGATGTGGCTGAAGGAACCCGCAAGGGTAAGGGCTAACTCATCGGTGAGTTTTGCGCCGCTGACCTCGACCCGTGTGATCGGCGGGCTGATCGTGGTGGTGTTTAGGAACTGTTCTAACTGGCGGGGTGATCCGAACACGAGGTTCACGCCGGCCTTTTGCCAGACGGCGGTATCCTGGCTGTCCACAATCGTGCCGCCATGCAGCAGTGCCCCGAGCGCGCGGGCGTAGAATGGCCGGGAGGTGTTCGCGAAAAGGGACGCCATCGTGGCGCGTGCCAGCGGAAAATCACTGGCCACTGCCATTGTGCGCCGAAACACCGCCGCTTGGCTCAGCGACAGCGTTTTGGGGTTCCCGGTGGTGCCCGAGGTGTTGAGATAGATCCACGGGTGATCCGGGCTTTCATAGCCTTCAAACTCATCGTAGGCCGCCGCCGGATCTGAGGGTGCTGTCGGCATCCAGCTTTCATTGATCTCGACAAAGGGTACGCCGGCCTTGCCTCTCGCTTCTGGCGTCTTGAAGAAATGGGTTGGGGCAACCGCCTTTTGCTTGGCAAGCACCATGCTGGCCACAACGAACCGGCTGCCCAGAAGCGCGGTTGCAAGAAGCGTGGAGAGCGACGCAATCGTGTCGCCGGTGTTGAGAGCGACCAGCGAGCCGCGACCGACCCCGTGCGCCTGCATCTGCCGTGCGAAGGCGACGACAAGCGAAAACAGCTGCTCGTAGGTCAGGTGGGAGTGTTCAGATATGATGGCCGGAAAGCGCGGGTAGTCCTCGGCCACTCTCTGAAATGCCCGCCCGAGGTTGACGTTCTGGTCGTTGTTCAAATGCGGTCTCGTCGGTCAAAAGCTGCTGCGCTGTACTAGACCAACTGGGTTATGATGTCTATTGCTGCTGAGTGTTTTGCCGTCAATCTGACGGCTGGCGAGCAGGCCGGAAGCGAAAGTGCGAAGGCCGTTCAGTCGTTCGGGACTGCAGCAAAAGTGCAACTTGGACGAAATCTCTTTTCTCGCCCACCCGGAGATCTTGACGGTTCAGGCTGTGGGCAGCACGCTGACGTCCACTGCCGGTATGGCTGTTCGAACTTCAGTTGCACTTTATAGAAGCATCAATAGTCACATCGGCGAGTTGTCCTGCTGACGCCAGTTGGCAGTAAATTTTTTTGGAGACTTCAACTATGAACCACATGACATCCGAGTTCAAATCTGGCCGCACTCTGCTTCTGGCCTCCACCGGGCTCGCATCTGCTGCCGCCCTGATGGGCAGCGTTCAGGCAGTTCAGGCAGAAGGCATGTATGCCGGTCTGTCTTACGGTTTCTTCAATGGTGAAACCCCGAACTCCAGCGACAGCGGCGTCGCTGGTGATCCGGACGAATATGAACTGACTGGCGGTGCCGCAGGCGTGTTCGTCGGCACCAAGTTCATGGATCTTGGCAACAACATGACGCTTGGTGGCGAACTTGCGTTCACCAGCGCCGTTGAAGGCGACGAGGACGGGAACGGTGGTACCGACACGTCGTATGACATCAACTGGGTTGCAGACGCCAAGCTGCGCCTGGGGATGAACCTCGGTCAGGTCAACGTCTACGGCTTTGTTGGCGGCACCACCGGCAGCGCAAACGCAGGCAGTGAAGGCGGCTACGGCTTCCAAGGCACGAACTTCGGCCTTGGTGCGGAAACCACCTTTGCCAATAACATGTTCGTTGGTCTTGAAGCGATCCAGCGTAACGTGAACAGCTACAACAGTTCGGAAGATGACACCAAGCATCAGGCGATCTCGCTGCGCGTCGGTTTCAAGTTCTGATCTGACCAAAAGTTGCGATGAAAGGGCCAGCCTTCACAGGCTGGCCCTTTTTCATCTGGCGATCCGGATGTAGGCTTCGGGCAAACTCCATCATCGCATCGCAGACACAGGGGAAGTCATTTGAGCTTGAAGATCATCGGTGCCGGGTTTGGCCGCACGGGTACCCACTCGGTGAAATCGGCGCTAGAGATGCTGGGCTTCGGCCCTTGCCACCACATGTACGAAGTGCGCCGGTCACCCGAACAGATCGCCCTGTGGGCCGACCACCTGAAGGGCGCGCCGATGGATTGGGATCGGGTCTTTGCAGGCTACGTCAGCCAGGTCGATTGGCCAGCAGCCAATTACTGGAAAGAACTGAGCGCCCATTTCCCCGAGGCGAAAGTCATCCTAACCACCCGCGACCCGGAGGCGTGGTACGCAAGCATCAGCAAGACCATCCTGCCTGCCTCCGAGATTGGCCGCGTCGAAGACCCCGATCCGATGGGCCGTGCCGGATCCGACATCATCTATCAGATCGCCCTGCAAGGTATCTTTGGCGGGCGGCTGGCGGACAAGGCTCACGCCCTGGAGGTTTACGCCAGACACCAGCAAACGGTGCGCGCGGAGATACCGGCGGACCGGTTGTTGGTCTATGATGTGGCCCAAGGCTGGGGCCCGCTGTGCGATTTTCTTGGGGTCGCGGTACCGGATGCCGCGTTCCCCAGCGGCAACTCGACGGCAGATTTTCTTGCCCGCAAGACCTATCTGAAAGGCACTTCGGCGATCTGATTATCGCCTGGCGCGCCGGTCGGGGGGAAGGATACGTGCGGCATCGCCACGCGGGAACAAACGCCCCCATGGCATCGGCTCCGTCACGAAAGATCTGATCGGCATGACGATGTATCGATTGCCGGGCAGGTCACCAATCGATCGGCGAATTCCGGCGGATTGCGCAGTTTCAACTCGCCCCAAAACGCATCACCCGTCCAATCCGCCGCAATGTCGGACGTCGCACCTTGGATGCAGTAGCGGCTGAGACAGGCGTTGCGCATGGAACACAGCGCGAAGCCGCGATCGGTCGCTGAATAGATCAGTTCGTGATCCACCGGGGGTGTCTGTGACATGACGCCAAGCCAGCTGAACGGTCGGACTTTCTCGTATGCGCGGCGAGCTTCGGTTGGAACTGCACGCCGGCTGACACCGAGAAGCCCGTCGCATCCCGTGATGAAATCGGCATCCAGCCAGACCTGTGTCCGCCCGTTGGCGCTGTAGGTCAGGTGCGGCGCATCGCTGTCGACATTGTGGATCGGCAGGTCCTTGCCGTTGAAGACGATTGTCCCGTTGGTGGCAGTGTGGCAGCCATAAAGATCGCGCGTGACCTCCGTCTAGCGTTAGGCGAAGACCGGTCGCCCGGTACTGTCAACGAAATCAATCCGGAATGCTGATGTGCTGTCGTACTACACCATTGCATGATGTTCTGAAGCCTCGGCGAGCAAACGCTGCGCCCGTTTGTTTCGGCAAGCAGCCCCGGGCCCTTCTCCAGCACCCAGCCTGGATGTGGCCGAGTAGCTTCTCTTGACTTCGGGCTTTAAAGGACGAGGTTTTCGATACCGCAGGAACTCAGCAACAGCGGCAACAGCAGACCCGATGGCGCCCCGCCAATGATCACAACTCTGGCGCGCATGCACCTTGCTTGCGGGCCGCTTCCTGATGGGGCAGTTCCATTGCCCTTGCGCGGGTAACGGGAGTTCGTTGCGGCGCCAATCCTGCCAAGTTGTTGAATGATCAGCGGAGCGCAGGCTTGTCCCGAGTCCATCGCCAGATCTCAGCGGGTCAGCCTGACAAAAATGCCGTTAGGCCGCCGACATCTGAGATCACCCAGAGTCGGGGGCGCGTCGGGAAAGCGCGCCCCACTATACTTTAATCCCCCGGCCGAACCCTCGCGGCAGTGCCTTTGGCAAAGGCGTCCAGCCGTTCACGGGCAGCGGGTTGGGTATTGACGACGCCGGCCACCACCGCCTCGGCATAAGAGGCATCAAAGCCGGACATGTTGCCCATGTGACTGATGGCCGAACAAATCGCAAAGTTGGTCAGCGGCAGGTTTTGGGCAGCCTTCTGCGCCAGAGCGAGCGCCGCGTCAAAGCTGGACCCCGTCACAAGGTACTGCGCGAGGCCGACGTCCACCGCCTCTTGCCCTTTGTAGACGCGCCCCGTCAGCATCATGTCGATCATTCGCGCCTTGCCCACCAACCCGGCGACCCGGATCGTGGCGCCGCCACCGGTGAACAGCCCGCGCTGGCCTTCGGGCAGGGCAAAATAGGTGGAGGCGTCTGCAACGCGGACGTGGGCGGCTGCAGCCAGTTCCAGCCCGCCACCGACAACCGCGCCCTGCAAGGCGGCTATGATCGGCACGCCGCCATATTCCATCTTGTTGAACGCCTCGTGCCAGCGCAGGCAAAGATGCATGAAGTCGGCGGCGCTGCGGTCAGCGATATGGTGTTCGACCAAATCCAGCCCCGCGCAGAAATGATCCCCGGCTGCGGCCAGCACCACCGCGCGCACGCCCGACCTGGGCAGTGTGGAAAACAAGGTGACCAGTTCCTCGACTGTTTCGGCATTGATCGCATTGCGTTTGGCCGGGCGATTCAAGCGGGCGACAAGCACCCCATCGGCATGCAGGTCAAGCGTGATGTTGGTCAGGGTCGGAAGGGTGATCATCGGGGGCATCCTTGCAAAGCGTCGGGTGGTCACATCAATCGAAGGTTGGATCAGCGAATCTTGGCCAATGCAGGTCTGCCGATCTGGCGGGGCTGTCGCTGCATCGGGTGCCCTCAAGTGCAGGTCCTGACTGCGCCGTCATCGAACTTGAACGGGGTCCCACCGGCAAGTCAATACTGCCCCAAATGTGGGCGCACGGGCAGGCCACTGCGTCACAGGAACGGCAGTGGCACCAGCCGCGCCGACACCGGCCCGTCTGGTCGGATCACTTGAACCGTTGTGTCGGGCATCACATCGGCGCGGATCAACGCAAAGCCGATGTTGGCCTTCATCCGGAACGACCAGTTGCAGTTTGTCATCGTCCCGACGCGCGTGCCGTCCACTTCGATCGCCTCGCGTTGAAAGCCCAGCGGTTTGGCTGTTTCGCCATCAAGGATCAGGCCCAGTTGGTGCCGCTGTACCCCCTCGGCCTTGATCTGACGCAGGGCTTTAATGCCAATCACGTCATCGGGCACGTCCAGATCAATGTATTTGCCAAGACGCACCTCGAATGGGTTTGTCTGATCATCGGTGTCGCCACCCACCGAAAGCAGCCCGCTTTCGGTCCGTTCCGGCGTGGCTGGCGCTCCCGGCCCAATACCCCATGGCTGGCCAGCCTCCTTGAAGATGTTCCACAACCGCGTGCCTTTGCTGCCGTCCTTCAGATAGATTTCGAACCCACCCTGCTTGGACCAGCCCGAGCGTTGGACAGCGATGGGAATGCCGTCAATCTCGGTTTCCTTGAACCAGAAGTATTTCAAGTCGCGCACCCAGTCGCCCAACACATGCGCCACCACTTCCTCAGCCTTTGGGCCTTGCAGCGCCATCGGCGATACGTCCGGCTCCGATACCTCGACATTGAGCCCACGCTCTGCGGCGATGGCCCCGGCCCAAAACCAGATGTCGCTGTCGGCGATGGACAACCAATACAGATCATCGGCCAGTTTCAACAGGATCGGGTCGTTAAGAATGGTGCCGCGATGGTTGCACAAAGGCACGTATTTGCCCTGACCGACCTTACAGCCCGACAGATCGCGTGGCGCCAGTATCTGTGCCAGCCTGCCCGCATCCGGCCCCTTCAGCTGGACTTGCCGCTCTACCCCCACGTCCCATTGCGATACGCCATTGATCAGCCGCCAGTACTCCGCCTCCGGGTCGCCGTAGGAGGTGGGCATGATCATCCGGTTGTAGACGCTTGCCGCGACCATGCCTTCGGCCAGGGCAGACTGGTAAAAAGGCGAAGGGCGCAGTCGGGCAGTCGGGAAGATCGAGAACATTTGCGGCTCCTGAAGGTATGGCCCAGATGAGGGGTCTGGCAGACGATCGTCAAACGACGTATTCGGGGCCAATGCCCCTACAAATGGTTATGGCAATGTTGGGATCACGCCGCGATGCACAGTGACTTGCCTCCGCTGACTTGGCTGCGCGCGTTCGAGGCTGCGGCCCGTACGCTCAGCTTCACCAATGCGGCGTCAGAGCTGTATGTCACCCAGGCGGCCGTCTCCAAGCACGTGAAATCGCTGGAGTTGCACTTGCGCCAGCCGCTGTTCATCCGCCATCCCCGCAGTCTGCAGCTGACCAAATCAGGCGAGGCTTACCTGCCGAAGGTGCAAGACGCGCTTGAGCGCCTTGCCATCGGCACGCGCGAGGTCTTTGGCCGACGTCAGACTGAAGCCTTGACGCTGCGCTGTGCGGTGTCATTTGCGGCAGCTTGGCTTGCGCCGCGCTTGCCGGAGTATCTGGATCTGAACCCGGGCATCTCCATTCGTGTCATCTCAAGCGTCTGGAGCGACCCATTTGACAAGGATGCCTTCGACCTCGACATTCAGTATGGCACGGGTGACTGGCTTGGGTTCACCAGCCACCGCCTGACCCATGAAACCATCACGCCGCTGTGCGCGCCTGATCTTGCGGCGCGTCTGCCGTTGCTCAACCCGCAAGATCTGCGGCATCACCGCCTGCTGCACGTGCTGGGCTATCAGGAGGGGTGGGGGATCTGGCTAAGCGCGGCTGGTGCGCGGTTGGTCGATCCGGGGCAGGGGTTGCAACTCGACAATTCGCTGACGGCGTTCGAGATTGCGGCGCAGGGCGGAGGTGTCGCTTTGGGAAGATCATCGCTGGCGCAGCGCGATCTGGCCAATGGGCGCCTTGTGGCGCCGTTCGCCCTGGCGGTGCCGATTGAAGAAGCGTTTCACCTGTTGCAGCCCGAGGCTGCCAAAGGTCATCCCGATGCGGCCGGTTTCGTACAATGGATCATGTCGCGGGCACGACAGGCGGACCAGCGGCTGGTGGTGTCAGCAGCCGCTGCAGCATCGGGTTCGGAAACCGGCGGTCGAGCGTGATGGCGTAAAAGGTCTCGCTGATGCCGGTCAACCGGTTGGCCTCGATCAACGAGCCTTGTTCCAATTCGTCTTTCACCGCGATCAGGGGCAGGACGGCAAGGCCAACATCCTCTCGCGCAAGAAGGCGCATCATTGCCATGTCATCCACCTCGGCCACGATATGCGGACGCACGCCCAACCGCGCCACCAGCGCGTCAAAGCCGACCCGGATCGAACTGTTCGTGCTGGGCAGGATGATGGGCTGCTTGGCCAGACGCGTGGCCAGATCATCGCTGCCCTTCAGCCGCTGCACGGTGCCAACAAGACTGGCAGGTTGTTCAGCCAGCCGGTGTGACACGAAGGGCGTGGTCGCGTCGCGTTGTGACGGCTGGTTGGTCAACACCACGTCGAGGTTAAGTGTTTCCAACCCGGCCAGAAGCTCGGCCAGACTGCCCGACCGCAAGATCACTTCGCTGTCGGGGTGACCAAGCACCGGGCGCAAAAACCCGATCTGAAAGTTGCGTGACAGAGTGGCAAGCGCGCCCACCCGCAAAACCTGCAGCCCGCGCCCGGCGTCGCGCAGCGTGCCTAGCAACTCGTCGCCCACCGCAAAGATCGCGTCGGCATGATCCAACGCGATCCGCCCGGCCTCGGTCAGGTGCAACTGGCGTCCGCGCCGGTCGAAAAGCGGGTGGCCCAGACGGTCTTCAAGCTTGCGGATTTGCACGGAAATCGCGGACTGCGACAAGTTCAACTTTTCCGCAGTTCGGGTTAGGTTGCCGTCATGCGCCACGGCTCGGAACAGGTGCAGGTGATGGTAGTTAAGCTCGGCCATTCGTTCTATTTATACGAACGAATTTACGCAGACAATGTATTTTACACCATTCTGTACTGCGGCTACGACCGGGGCGCAAGTCGTCACTGAAAGGATCGTTGTCTTGACCGCAGCCTTGATCGTCTACCTCGCGCCGTTGAGCCTGATCTTCTGTGCAGCGCTGGGGTTTTTGCGCCCGGGACGCCGCCCCGGCGCGGTGGCGCAAGCGGCACAGGCAGCGGGCCTCGTCACAATGGCCATTTCGATCGCCGCGGTCGCGGTGCTGATTTCGCAGGGACCGCAGACTGCGGCTCTGCTGCCGGGGCTGTCGGTACGGTTGGATATCATCAGCATGATCATGCTGTGTCTGGTCAGCTTTGTCGGTTGGGTGGTGCTGCGCTATGCCAGCACCTACGTTGATGGAGAGGCCCGGCAGGGCGCCTTCATGGGCTGGATGTGTGCCACGCTGACGGCTGTGTTGCTGTTGGTGACGGCGGGGCATCTGCTGCAACTGGTGCTGGCGTGGATCGCGACCAGCCTTTGTCTGCATCAATTGCTCTTGTTCTACCGTGACCGTACCCAGGCACGTCGCGCTGCGCACAAGAAGCTGGTCACCTCGGGTTTGTCCAATCTGGTGTTGATTGCGGCGGCCTTGGTTCTGTGGCGCGGTTTTGGCAGTGGCGATATCGCGACGATCCTTTCCGGCGCACAAGCGGGTGCGGCACCAACAGCGGCAGTTTGGGCCGCAGCTTTGATCGCGTTGGCGGCGGTCCTGAAATCGGCGCAGTTCCCCACCCACGGCTGGTTGACGGAGGTGATGGAAACACCAACGCCGGTGTCGGCGCTGCTGCACGCGGGGGTGATCAACGCGGGCGGGTTCCTCATGATCCGCTTTGCCGATGTGATGCTGGCCTCGCCTGGCGTGTTGGCGGTGCTGGTCATGCTGGGCGGCTTTACCGCGATTTTTGGCGGCATGGTCATGCTGACGCAAAGTGCGGTCAAAACCTCGCTCGCCTGGTCCACGGTGGCGCAAATGGGGTTCATGGTGCTGCAATGCGGTCTGGCGCTGTTCCCGCTGGCGCTGCTGCATATCGTGGCGCATTCGCTGTACAAGGCGCATGCTTTCCTTGGGTCCGGTGGTGCAGTGGATGCGGTGGCGCAAGTCCGCAGGCCCGGCCCGATTGCGGTGCCTTCGGGCGCCAAGGTGGGGCAGGCGTTCCTGCTGGCGCTTGCAATCTATGGGCTGATGACAGTCGGCTTTGCCCTTGTGCCGGGCAGTGGCGCCAAATCACCACAAGCAATCGCCCTTGGGGCCATCTTGATCTTCGGCGTCGCTTATCTGATCGCTCAGGGTCTGGCCGGCGCCGCACCCCGCGCGCTGACCCGCGCCACCGTGATCTACGCGTTGGCAGCATCGCTGGGCTACTTTGCGCTGCAGGCCTGCGCCGAGGCGCTGACCGCAGGCACGCTGCCCGCAACGCCTGCCCCCGGTCCGCTGGAATGGGCGCTGATCGTGCTGGCGGTGCTGTCCTTTGGCCTCGTGGCGGTGGCGCAGGCGCTGTTCCCGCTGTGGGCACATCATCCGGCCTCGGCAGGCCTGCGCGTGCATCTGACCAACGGGCTTTATGCCAATGCTGTCTTCGACCGGTTGCTGGGCAGCTGGTCGAAAACTCCGAATTCCTGATCCGCCTCTGTCGTTTCGAAGGACCCCAGACATGATGATCCACCACTCCATACTTGCGGCGGCGCCCAGCGAGGCCCTGATTGCTGCGGCCAATGCGGCCGCCCGCGCCATCCCGCCTCTGTTCCCACTTGCTGCAAGCGTTGCGGTCAACCCCTACCTTGGCCAGACCGGCGACACCCTTGCCCAGACTGCCGCGCGCCTTGGTCGGGTGGCCGGAACTCCGGTAACCCAGCCGCGCGACTGGTATCTGGCGCGGATTGCCGATGGCCGGATCAGCGATGCCGATCTGGCCGAGGCTCTGGCTGCGTCGTCGGCTGAGAACCGCCCGGCCACCCTTGCCGCGCTGAAAGCGGCAGCTTCGCAGCCAGCAGCCCCGCCATGTGCATTGCCATCGGTGGCGCAACTTGCGGCGGAAGTCTCCGGCATAGACTGGCCAGCCTTGGCGAATGACCGGATCAGCGCCTGGGCTGCAGGCCATTTCGACACTGGTCAGGCGCTGTGGACCACGGTGCCCGGAACGCAGGCCTATGCCGCGTGGCGCAGCTTTGCCGCCCATGACCTCACGCCGGAAATCGCGGGGCTTTCAGGGTTTGCGGCCTTTGTAGCGGATGCACCCGCGACAGCAGCCGAGGCGCTGGCCTGGGCCACCGAACGGCTGGGTCTGCCGAATGCTGCGCTGGACACGGCGTTCCATTCCGCCCTGATGTCGCTGGGCGGATGGAGCCAGTATGCCCGTTATGAGTTGTGGCAGGCCGAACTTGCCGGGGGCACGGACAGCGATGTGACCGACCTTCTGGTGATCCGGCTTTTGTGGGACGTGGCGTTGCTGGCGCACTATCAATCCAGGATCGGTCCAGCGTGGGTTGCAGCCGTAGCCGCCCACGCCGAGCCTTTGCACCCAACGGCTGCGCAAGTGGTCGATACGATCCTGCAAGAGGCCGTAGAGCGTGCCGCGCAGCGCAACATGGCCGCAGCCTTTGCCGCCCCGGTCCCGGCAACGTCGAAGGCACGCCCGGCATTGCAGGCGGCATTCTGCATCGACGTGCGGTCTGAAGTGTTCCGTCGTGCGCTGGAAGGTATTGATCCCGGTATCGAGACCATCGGCTTTGCTGGCTTCTTCGGCGTCTTTGTCGAACACCGGCCCTTTGCCTCTGACGTACCCGAAGCGCGGTTGCCGGTGCTGTTGAACTCTACCGTAAAATCCTGCGCCATCGGCCGTGATGCCGGTGCCGAAGAGGCCGCCCGCATCACCGCGCGGGCCAAGCGAGCCTGGGGCCGCTTCAAGCTGGCCGCGGTGTCGTCCTTTGCCTTTGTCGAGGCGACGGGGCCAATCTATGCGGGCAAGCTGGTGCGCGATGCGCTAGGCCTTGGCCCGTCGCACCTGCCGCACGACCCTGCGCCACAACTGTCGCCGGGCCTCGATACGGAACAAAAGCTGGCATCGGCGGAAATGGTGCTGCGCGCCATGTCGATGACCGACGGCTTTGCGAGGATCGTGCTTTTGGCCGGTCACGGCGCGAATGTGACCAACAACCCCCATGCGAGTGCTTTGCATTGCGGCGCCTGTGGCGGCTATTCCGGCGAGGTGAACGCGCGGCTGCTGGCAAGCCTTCTGAACGACGCCGATGTGCGGCAAGGCCTGCCTCAGCGCGGCATCACCATCCCGCAAGACACGCTGTTTGTGGCCGGCCTGCATGACACCACCACCGATGATGTGCTGGTCTATGACGGCGATCATCCTGCAACCGATCATGCCAAGGACCTGACCGATCTGAAAGGCTGGCTTCGGGCCGCCGGTCTGGTGGCGCGGGGCGAGCGTGCGTTGCGGCTGCCCCGGGCCAAGACTGCGGGCGATGTTGCCTGGCGGTCGCGCAACTGGGCCGAAGTGCGCCCCGAATGGGGTCTTGCGGGCTGCCGGGCTTTCGTCGCGGCACCCCGCAGCCGCACCACTGCCCGGAACCTTGGCGGGCGGGCTTTCCTGCACAGCTATGACTGGCGGCAAGACAAGGGCTTTGGCGTGCTGGAGCTGATCCTGACAGCCCCTGTCGTGGTGGCAAGCTGGATCAGCCTGCAATATTACGGCTCAACCGTGGCCCCTGCGGCATTTGGAGGGGGCAACAAACTGTTGCACAACGTGACGGGCGGGATGGGGGTGGTCGAAGGCAATAGCGG
>NZ_JANMET010000264.1:0-3147 GCF_031377265.1 Tabrizicola sp.
CAATCCGCCATCGGTTTCGCCCGACATGGTGAACTTCACGCGGGCGCGGCTGGTGAATGCCGTGTCGCCCGTTCCGAAGTCATCGATGATACCCATGCGGGCGTCGCCGGACAGGGTGATTTCTGCGGCGGCAAACCCGGAAGATGCGGCCAGAAGCGTGGTTGCAAGCAGGATGCGTTTCATTCTTGGTCTCCAATCTGAATTAACGAATGTTAGCAATTGAGGCCCGCTCCGGCAATTGCCGGTCCAAAATGGTTCGGCCCAGTGGCGCATCCGCCACACCACACATTCAAATGAAAAGAGCGGACCCGAAGGCCCGCTCTTTCCAGATCACCTGATCCCGAAGGATTAGAACGAGAAGGATACACCCAGATCGAACGCGTCGGTGTCAGCCGTGTCATTCTTGGCGTAGCCGCCGACAAGCTTGGCGCCGCCGCCGAGGTCATAGGCCGCGCCGATGCCGTAGCCGACGCCCTGGCCGAAGAACGGCAGGAAGTCTTCTTCGTCCGAGTAGAAGGCAGTCACAGACAGCGCATCCATCGTGTAGGTCGCCGAAACGTGGTACTGGTCGGCGGAGATGCCGTTATCGTCTTCGGCCCGGCCAAAGTTAGCTTTCAGAGCGACAGCACCAAAGGTCGCCGAAGCGCCGACGATGACGTGATCAATGCCAACGCCAAAGCCGGCGTCATCAATGGATTCGTAGCCGAGAGCGAAGGTGTAATTGCCCATCGCGTACTTCATGCCGAGGGCATAAGCGCTGGCGGCGGCTTCCGGGTTGGTGACCGAGATGATCCCGGTGAACGCACCAGCCGAGTATTCGTAGGCAGCGGTCGGATCGGAAAGGCCGTCGCCAGCACCCAAATAGATCGCTTCGTTCAGGTCGCCGAGGCCGGTCAGGCCCACGCCGTCAACGTTACCTACAGCCTGCTGTGCAGCGCCGTCGATGTCGCCCATAGTCAGCTTGCCGAATGCGCCCGAGATGAACACTTCGCCAGCGTCGCCGGTTTTCGCGCCAACTGCGTTGTCAGCACGGAACGAAGCGCCGAACGACAGGCCGCCATCGGTTTCGCCCGACATCGTGAACTTTACACGTGCGCGGCTGGTGAATGCCGTGTCGCCCGGTCCAAAGTCGTCGATGATGCCCATACGAGCGTCGCCCGACAGGGTGATTTCTGCGGCAGCGAATCCGGTCGACAGGGCGAGGATGCTGGTCGCGAGAAGAACGTTTTTCATGTTTTTCCCTCTTTCACAAAGGTTAAGTCCGCCGCAGGGGAATCCGCAGTGGAATGAGATGTGTTTCCCGCCAGACGCGCCAGATTGCAACGGCAACCCACATTGCAATGCAAATGCCTGCGGCTTTGATGCAGCAATGTCACAGGTCAGGTTTCCCGCGCCGACCACGCCCCGAGCGGCGGGTGGCGCGAAAGCCCTTGGCACGCCTTGACCCGTCGGTTAGACAGCAAAGAACTGTGTTAAGGGGGTCTGAATGAGCTTGCATCGCGTCGGACGGATTGCAGTGGCCGCAGCGCTGGTGTCCTCGCTTTCCGCGTGCGGTGGCGGGCTTGCCAGCGGCGACAGCGGGTTGTTCCGCCGGTCGCAGCCCACGATCCCCTCGGAAGACCAGCTCAGCCGCAAGGAACGGGCCGATGCGCAGCGTGCCGCACTGGCCGCCGCGAACCCGGATGAAGATCAGGGATCGACGATCTGGGATCTGTTCTCCAACGCCGATGACCCGAACACCACGGTCGAAGTGAACAAATATCTCTGGCAGGCCAGCCTCGAAGTGCTGAACTTTCTGCCCATCGAATCGGTCGACCCGTTCACCGGCGTTATCGTCACCGGCTATGGCCGCCCGCCGGGTGGTGGCCGCGCCTACCGTGCGACGATTTATGTGCAGGACCCGTCGCTGGATGCCCGCAGCCTGAAAGTTGCGCTGCAGGGTCAGGGCGGCGGTGCGGTGGCACCCGAAACCGTGCGCGCCATCGAAGACGCGATCCTGACGCGCGCCCGCCAGATCCGCATCCGCGACAGCAAGCTCTAACTCCCACGCGCAGACTGGACCTGCAGACTGGACCTTTGGTGCGGCGTCGGTGTAACTCCGCGCAATACCACGCATGAGGCCGCCGATGTCGCGCTATGAACCTGCCCAGATCGAACCCAAATGGCAGAAGGCCTGGGATGAAGCCGGGGTTTTCCTGGCGCGCCGCGATCCTGCCAAGCCCAAGTACTACGTGCTGGAGATGTTCCCCTACCCCTCGGGCCGCATCCATATGGGGCACGTGCGCAACTATACGATGGGCGATGTGGTGGCGCGGTTCATGTCCGCCCGCGGCCATTCCGTGCTGCATCCGATGGGCTGGGACGCCTTCGGCATGCCGGCCGAGAACGCCGCCATCGAACGCGGCGGCCACCCCAAGGACTGGACCTATTCCAACATCGCCGACATGAAGGCGCAGATGAAGCCCCTGGGCTTTTCGCTGGACTGGTCCCGCGAATTTGCCACCTGCGACCCGGAATACTACGGCCAGCAGCAGTCGATGTTCCTGGATATGCTCAGCGCCGGGCTGATCTACCGCAAGGCCGCGATGGTGAACTGGGACCCGGTCGACATGACCGTTCTGGCCAACGAACAGGTCATCGACGGGCGCGGCTGGCGGTCGGGGGCACTGGTTGAGCGGCGCGAGCTGACGCAGTGGTTCTTCAAGATCAGCGATTATTCGGCGGAATTGCTGGAGGCGCTGGATGGCTTGAAGGATTGGCCGGAAAAGGTGCGCCTGATGCAGGCAAACTGGATCGGCATGTCGCGGGGGTTGCAGTTTGCCTTTACCACGCACAGCGCGCCGGAAGGATTTGACCGGCTGGAGGTTTATACCACCCGGCCCGATACCCTGCTGGGCGCAAGTTTTGCCGCGATCAGCCCGGATCATCCCCTGGCCAAGCATCTGGAACGGCATGATCCTGCGGTGGCGGCGTTCGTGGCCGAGTGCCGGCGCGGCGGGACATCGGCCGAGGCCATCGAGACGGGCGAAAAGCTGGGGATGGATACCGGCATCACGGTCCTCCATCCCTTTGACAATGATTGGCAATTGCCGGTCTACATCGCCAACTTCGTGCTGATGGACTACGGCACCGGCGCGATCTTCGGCT
>NZ_JANMET010000280.1:0-4441 GCF_031377265.1 Tabrizicola sp.
CCGGACGAAATCGCCCATGCGGCACTGTTCCTTGCCGCTGAAGAGGCCAGCTACATCACCGGCCAGTTGATCGTGGTCGATGGCGGCAACACCTTGCAGGAAATGAAAGGCGGCTGAGGGGGGGCTGGGGCAAACTGCCCCGCGCGGAGCGCTGCGCCCACGCGGCCAGTCCCACGACCACAGAAAAAGCAAAGGGGCCCCGAAGGGCCCCAAACGTCTCAAAATGCAGCCGTGATCTTCAGGCCCGCAGAACACTCCGTCCGGCATATTCCGCGGTCTCGCCCAGCAGTTCTTCGATGCGGATCAGCTGGTTGTACTTGGCCAGCCGGTCCGACCGCGACAAGGAGCCGGTCTTGATCTGGCCGCAGTTCGTGGCCACCGCCAGATCGGCAATCGTGGCATCCTCGGTTTCGCCCGACCGGTGGCTCATCACATTGGTATAGCCCGCCCGGTGCGCCATCTCCACCGCCTGCAACGTCTCGGTTAGCGTGCCGATCTGGTTCACTTTCACCAGCATTGAATTGGCGCAACCGGCTTTGATCCCCTCGGCCAGACGGCGCGGGTTGGTGACGAACAGATCGTCGCCCACCAGCTGGATCTTGCCGCCCAACTTGTCGGTCAAGAGCTTCCAGCCCGCCCAGTCATCCTCGGAACAGCCGTCTTCGATGCTGATGATCGGGTAATCCGCCGCCAGCCCGGCAAGGAAATCGACGTTCTCCTCGATGCTCAGGCTCTTGCCCTCGCCCGTCATCTCGTACTTGCCGCCCTTGAAGTATTCGGTGGCCGCGCAATCCAGCGCCAGATAGATATCCTCGCCCGGACGATAGCCCGCCTTTTCAATAGATTTCAGAATGAAATCAAGCGCGTCGCGGGCAGAGCTCAAGTTCGGCGCAAAGCCGCCTTCATCGCCGATCCCGGTGTTGTGGCCCGCGTTCTGCAACTCTTTCTTCAGCGTGTGGAACACTTCCGATCCCATCCGCACCGCCTCGCGGATGCTTTCGGCACCCACCGGCATGATCATGAATTCCTGGATGTCGATCGGGTTGTCGGCATGCTCGCCGCCGTTGATGATGTTCATCATCGGCACGGGCAGGACGCGTGCCGAGGTGCCGCCGACATAGCGGTACAACGGCTGGCCGCTGAACTCTGCCGCGGCCTTGGCCACCGCCAACGACACGCCCAGAATCGCATTCGCCCCCAGCCGCGACTTGTTCGGCGTGCCGTCCATCTCGATCATGGTGCGGTCGATGCCAACCTGCTCGGTCGCGTCAAAGCCGACGATCTCTTCGGCGATCTCGCCGTTCACTGCCGCCACCGCCTCCAGCACGCCCTTGCCCTTGTAGCGCGCCATGTCGCCATCGCGCCGCTCGTTGGCCTCATGCGCGCCGGTTGATGCGCCCGAGGGCACAGCGGCCCGGCCCATCGAGCCGTCCTCCAGGTAGACGTCCACCTCGACCGTCGGGTTGCCCCGGCTGTCCAGAATTTCGCGGGCGTGAATGTCGATGATCGTGCTCATGGGGGGCTCCCTTTGGGGCAATGACGCTCTCGCGCCCCCTTTAGCGCGCCTCACCCCAGTTGGGAAGCGCGTTTGCGCGCACGTTCGCGGGCAAAGGAATAAAGCCCCGACCCGATGATCAGGCTGGCCCCAAGATAGGTCAGCCCGTCCGGCCATTCGCCGAACACCAGCGCACCGATCACGATGGCAAAGATCAGCCGGGTGTAGCGGAACGGCGCGACCACCGAAATTTCACCGGTTCGCGTCGCCGCCGTGATCGCCCAGTAGCCAGCTGTCCCAAACGCCACGGCACCCACAAGAACCATTGCTTGCCATGGGGTTACGGCCTGAACTTCGCCCGAGGCGGCCATCATCATCACCCCCAGCAACGTCACCGCCATCAACCCCCAGGCCGACACTTGCGCCGTCGTCACCGCCTGCGGAATGCGGCGCGATGCCAGATCCCGCAGCGTCAGCCCCGCCACCGTGATCAGCACATAAAGCGCCTCGGGCCGAAAGCCTTCCAGCCCCGGCCGGATCACGATCAGCACCCCGGCAAAGCCAACCCCAATCGCGCTCCAGCGCCGCCAGCCGACGGTTTCCTGCATGAACAGCGCCGCTGCCATCGTCACCGCCAGCGGCATCTCCTGCAGCACTGCCGACACCGTCGACAACGGCACCGTCGCCAGCGCTGCGACATAGGCGGCAGAACCGACCATTTCCCCGATATTTCGCGCCAGAACAGCGGGTTGCAGCGCTTGCCTCACAAAGATCCGCTGCCCCCCCATTCGCGCCATCAGCACGAATACCGGCAACCCGAAAGCGCCGGACACAAAGATGATCTGCCCCAGTGGCAGCCCCTGTGCCGCCCATTTCAGGAACATGTCCTCGACGCCAAACAACGCCATCGATGCGACCATCAGAAAGATGCCGCGCAGGTTGTCGCCGCTTGCATGCGAGGGGTTCATGCGGCCTTCTAGCGGCCCCGGCAGCAAAGCGAAAGCCGCATCCCGCGCCGATCGAGGCCGCTGGCCCTAATCGCCATGGAGACTGCGCGGCGGTGCCGGCATTCGCTTCCGCGTTGGACCCTGTCGGAACGCCGCCCGGCGCTTCCTTGCCCTTGCCCGCCGCCTGAGGCACAAGGATGGCGCAAGATCATGGGGCGCAGGGCCGGGAATGGAACGCAAAGACAGGCTCGACCCGTTTGGCGGCGCGGTGCTGGTTGGTGTCACACTGCTGCTCGGCTTCAACCAGATCATCGTCAAGATGGTGAACGAAGGCCTGCAGCCGGTGTTCTTTGCCGGCCTGCGCTCGGCCTTGGCGGTTCTGTTCGTCTGGGCGTGGCTTGTGTACCGTGGCCGCCCGCCGCGCCTGAACCGTGCGGCCTTTGGTCCCGGCCTGTTGATGGGCCTGTTCTTTGCGGCCGAATTCATGTGTCTGTTCCTTGCCCTTGATCTGACCACCGTCGGGCGCACCTCGGTGGTGTTCTATTCAATGCCCGTCTGGTTCGCGATTCTCGCGCATTTCGGGCTTGGCGAACGGATCACGCTTCTGCGTGCCGTCGGCCTTGGGTTGGCCTTCGCGGGTACCGCTTGGGCGATTCTGTCGGGCCCCTCTACCGGGCAGGGCAGCCTGATCGGCGATCTTTTCGCTTTGGGCGGTGCGTTGGGCTGGGCTGGAACTGCGTTCATCGCCCGCCGCCCGGTGATGCGCGCCGAAGGGCCGGAAATACAGCTGTTCTGGATGGTGCTGGTATCAGCGCCGATCCTGCTGATTGCATCACCGTTGTTTGGCCCGTTGATCCGCGATCTGCAGCCCGTCCATCTGGTCTTGCTGGTGTTTCAGTCCTCGGTCGTGGTCGCGGGCGGTTTCATTGCATGGTTGTGGCTGATGTCGGTCTACCCCTCGTCAACGGTTGCGTCGTTTTCCTTCCTGACGCCGATCTTTGCGTTCACCTTGGGGGCCCTGGTGTTCGGCGAGACGGTCACCTGGGCGATTCTCGCGGCTCTGGCTCTGGTTGCGGTCGGCATCATTCTGATCAACCGCCCAACCCGCGCCTGACCGGGCAGAATCGGTTCTGGGTGGGGCAGGTCATGCGCCGGCCATTCATGCATCCCTTCAGGCTATTGCGCCAAACAGGCCAGATGCCTTGCAAATCACGCTCTCCTCACAAACCGCTGCAACTCTATCCCCAGAGATGTCCACAACCGGCGGTCGCAGAGCCCGCGCGGATCATGACATTCGCGTGACTGTTGCATCAAATACGTCAACCCGGAAAATTGCTGAAACGTGCAAAAAAATCCGTTGAACGAGCACTGCAAATACGACACTTTGATAAAGCGGCCGGGGACAACACCATATCTAGTGCCGCTGAGGTAGGACAGAGACCCGACATAAAGCGCGCCTGGACAGTGCGCGAAAGCCATGCCCGCAACAATCGGGCGGGATGTGGGGTCTTGCCTTCTCAACAAGTCATTATCGGCCGTAGGCCGCACAAACAGGGACCAGGGGCATGAAGATCGAGCGTAAGTTCACCACGGCAGAAACTGGTGCCTATGGCGCCATGGCGTTTTCCGTCACCACCTCCGAAATCCGCAATCCGGATGGCACGGTGGTGTTCCGTAACGAAGCTGTAGAGGTGCCGGACGGCTGGAGCCAGGTTGCCTCCGACGTTCTGGCGCAAAAGTATTTCCGCAAGGCCGGCATCCCGGCACGGCTGAAGCGGGTGAAGGAAAAGGGGGTTCCGGAATTCCTCTGGCGTTCGGTCGCCGACGACGAGGCGATGGCGGCATTGCCCGCGCACGAGCGCAACACTGGCGAAACCTCGGCCAAGCAGGTGTTTGACCGTCTTGCCGGCGCCTGGGCCTATTGGGGCTGGAAAGGCGGCTATTTCGCCACCGAGTCCGACGCCCGCGCCTATTTCGACGAGATGCGCTTCATGCTGGC
>NZ_JANMET010000283.1:0-4979 GCF_031377265.1 Tabrizicola sp.
TTGACCTGCGCAAGGGGCGATCTCATGCCATGAGGCTGATCGACACCCGGCGGTTCTGGCGGCCCTTTTTCTCGATCCGGCCAATCTCGACCCGGCCGATCTCGCCGGTGCGCCCGACATGCGTGCCGCCGCAGGGTTGCAGGTCCACCTGACCCGCGCCTTGCCCGATCCGCACCAGCCGCACCCGGCCCTGCCCGATCGGCGGCATCACTGACAGGGTTTTCACCAGCCCTGGGTTGGCCAGCAGTTCGGCATCGGTGATCCAGGTCTCGGTGACTGGCAGGTCGCGCCCGATCAGGGCGTTCAGCGTTTCGTCAAGGGCTGCAACGTCATCCGGCGGATCGGGCATGTCGAAGTCCAGCCGCCCGCGATCCGCGCCGATCTGGCCACCGGTCACCGGCAGCGCAATGACCACCGACAACAGATGCAGCGCGGTGTGCATCCGCATATGGCGATAGCGCCGCTCCCAATCCAGCACCTGACGCAGGCGGGTTCCCGGCGGCGGCATTGCCACCGCTTCGCCCGGCACCAGACCCACCGCGCCGCCCTCCAGCTTGGTGGCCGTGGCAATCGCCATCCGACCGCCCGGCCAGACGACATAGCCGCTGTCGCCGGGTTGACCGCCTGCCGTGGCATAAAACACGCTGCGATCCACGATCAGCGCACCTTCGGCGGTGTGACCCAGCACCACGGCATCGGCCTCTCGCAGATACGCATCGTCCCGAAACAGCAACTCGGTCATTCGGCCTGTCTTTCCGGTGTCACGTCTTGCGGCGCAACCTTGCTGCGGCGCGGGGTGGGCCTGGCTTGCGGCACGCGCTGCAGCACCTGCTCCAGCGCCAGTACAGTTTCGGCAATCCGCTCAAGGCTGGGTTCAGCCGGTGCTGCGGGCGGCGGCACGATAGCGACACCCTGCTCGGCAAAGCGCTGCATGATCAGGTGGTTGATCTCGCTGCGCACGGTCAGGCTGAAGTTGACGTCGCGCAGGATCACCCGGATTTCAAACTGCATCGCCTTGTCGGTAAAGCCCATGAACACGATCAGCGGCGGCGGGTTCAGCACCGCCAGCGGCTGCGCCTCGGCGATCTCGCGCAGGATCTGTTCCACCTTGCGGGTGTCGGATCCCAGCGCCACCAGCACCGGCACGATCAAACGGCCCGACAGGTTGAACCGCGTCCAGTTGGTGACCTGCCCGGTGATCAGATCGGCGTTGGGGACGATCACGTCGTTGCGGTCAAACGTCTCGATCCGGGTGGAACGGACCGAGATTGCCCTGACCCGGCCCTGCACGCCGCCCACCTCGATCCAGTCGCCCTCGCTGACCGGACGCTCGATCAAGAGGATGATACCGGACACGAAGTTCGATACGATGGTCTGCAAGCCAAAGCCGATACCGACAGACAGCGCACCGGCAACGATGGCCAGCCCCGAAAGATCAATCCCCGCCGCATTGATCGCGACCAATGCCGCGAGGAAGATACCAACATACCCGATGCCCGCGACCAGCGCGGTTTGCCCGCCCTGATCCATGCTGGTCTTGGGCAGGATCGTGGTCCGCAATGCGCCCTGAAACAGCCGGGTCAGCATGTAGCCGATCACGAAGATCACCGCGAAAACCATGAAGTTCGATGGCGAAATTCGCGTGTCGCCCAACTGGAACCCTTCGGTAAAACGGGTCCACAGCTCGGTCATGTCCGAGAACCGCGCCCCCCAGATCAGCGCGAACACCGGCAGCGACGCCAGCGTCATCGCAAAGCCAGCCAGCACTGGCACCAGTGCCTCGCGGCCCTGCGCGTCGCTGCGGATGATCATTGCCCAGATATCGCCGATCAGCCGCTGCAAGATGAACAACAGCGTGACCAACCCCAGGGAAAGGATCGCCGGATAGATCAGCGCCGATGCCGCCTGCACATAGCCAAAGGCCGCCAGCACCGGCCCCGCAAACCCGATGAAACCGATCCCCCGCGCCAGGATCGTCAGCAAGCGCAGCGCATAACTGCGGTCCGCCACCTCGCGCGATTTGCGCAACACCCGGCCGATGCGCAGCAAGATCAGCCCCGCCGTCACCAGAATTGGGAAAGACATCACCGCTGTCGTTGCATCCGAATAGGACTGCGCATCCATTGCAGCACTGCGCAGCGCCTCGGCGGCGACGACCAGCCCCATCAGAACCGCCAGAAACCGCCCCTCCGCGCGCCGGTCCGGGGCCAGTGGCAGCACTGCCGTTTCATCCTGCGTCTTGGGAAAGGCGCGCGCGCCCAGCCAGGCCGCGGCAAAGATCACAAAACCCGCGAACGGCAGCGCTGCGGTGATCGACAGGCCAATCTCGCCCAGCATCCCGCTGGCCACCATCGCCGAGGCCAGCGCCACTACCCCAAGCGTCGGGATCACGATCTCGCCCAGTGACGCCAGCAGCGACCACACTTTGCGCCCGCGCGCCGAAGCCCCCTCCAGCAGCCGGTTGGCAAAGCGTTCCACCCAGCCGCGCACATACACAACCAGCGCCAGACCAACGATGGCCAGAATAAGGATCAGCGGCAGGTTGTCGAACAGCTTGCCCCGCGCCTGCGGATCGGCCCACGCGGTTGCCGCCTCGTCCCACAGGCGCAGCAACGTGTCCGACAGCCCGATCGCCGCCTCCGGCCAGTTGCCGGGGTTCACCGGCGATGGCCACAGTTGCAGCAACTGGTCGGCCTGACGTTCGCGCAGGATCCGGTCGATCTCGCGGATCAGGCCGTCGGCCCGCCGGTAGGCTTCCTCTGCAGCAATCCCGGGGGCTTGCAGGCGCACCAACTGATCGGCCAGTTCCTGACGTCGTTTGCTGATCTCTTCGGCCTCGGTCTGGCCGGCGGCGGGGGCTGGTCCCAACGCGTCAAGCTGCTGGCGCAGCGTGCCGATCCGCGCCGAATTGGCACTTTGCGAGCTGAGCAACGCCGCCCGCCACTGCGCCAATTGCGCGCGGATCTCTTCCAGCCGCTCGGCGCTTGAATTGCGGTTCTCGATCTCGGCTTCGGCCCGCACGGCCATCTGCTGCCAGTCGGCATAGTTCAGCGCCGCATCTGCGCTGTCCGGCTCCGCGCCGGCAACCGGCGGGTTCTTTTCGGTTACGGTGCCGCTGTCCTGTGCCGCCAGCGGCGTCGCCAGCAGCGCCAGTACCAACCATATCCTGAACAAAACCGCCCGCATGGGCTTCAGGCGTCCTCGAACACGGCGGGGATCGCGCGCCCCGGCCGGTCCAGCCAGCCCGGCACCGGCAGGCCCTTCTCGCGCAGGAAGGTCGGGTTGTAGACCTTCGACTGATACCGGCTGCCGTAATCGCACAGGATGGTGACGATGGTCTTGCCCGGCCCCATCTCCCGCGCCATCCGCATCGCACCGGCAATGTTGATGCCGGTCGATCCGCCCATGCACAGGCCCTCGTCGGTCAAGAGGTCGAAAATGATCGGCAGTGCCTCGGCATCCGGGATGCGATAGCTGAAATCGGGGGTGAAGCCTTCAAGGTTTGCGGTGATCCGCCCCTGCCCGATGCCTTCGGTGATGGAACTCCCGGGGCTTTCCAGCTTGCCCGTGGTGTAAAACGCATGCAGCGCCGCACCTTCGGGGTCCGCAAGGCCAATCTTCACGCCCTTCGGTTGCAAGGCTATCCCCACGCCCGCCAAAGTGCCGCCAGACCCCACCGCGCAGATGAACCCGTCGACCTTTCCGCCGGTCTGCTCCCAAACCTCAGGCCCTGTCGTCTCGATATGCGCTTGCCGGTTGGCCACATTGTCGAACTGGTTGGCCCAGATCGCGCCATTAGGTTCCGTCTTGGCCAGCGCCTCCGCCAGCCGTCCCGAATAGCGCACGTAGTTGTTGGGGTTGCGATAGGGCGCCGCCGGCACCTGCACCAGCTCCGCCCCCGCCAGCCGCAGCATGTCCTTCTTTTCCTGAGACTGGGTTTCCGGGATCACGATCACCGTGCGAAACCCCATCGACGCACCGACCAGCGCAAGCCCAATCCCGGTGTTCCCCGCCGTCCCCTCGACAATCGTGCCCCCCGGCTTCAGCAACCCCTTGGCCACCGCATCGCGGATAATGTACAGCGCCGCCCGGTCCTTCACCGACTGTCCGGGGTTCATGAACTCGCATTTGCCAAGGATCGTGCAGCCGGTCGCCTCGGACGCCCGCTTCAGGTGCAAAAGCGGCGTGTTGCCGATGGTGTCGGCCAGATCAGAGTGAATGCGCATCGGAAGGGTCCCTTTTATCCGTCCCCAAGGTGTAGGAGGGTGCGCGGCCAAACTCAAGGGAGGGGCGGCGCTGGGCGCGGATCTGTGCAACGCCGGCTTCAGCAGTCTTGGCACCATGATCGTCCACGTGCCAAGGCTTGCGGCACCCTTGCGACTGGCCAACCAACACCGCGCCGGAAGGGTCGTTTGGCAACCGAGTGTTTCCATCTGAGCGGACTTGACGGGCTTGACATACCCCCCTCCGGTTGAGCGACCTTGTGATGACAGTGCAAAACCTAGGCTTCGGCCGAAGATTTCAGAGAGGCCCGCAATGATGAGGAAAGGAGGCAGGCTGTCGGCTACGACTCAAGTTTTCGTGGCAGTCGCACTGCTTGCCGCGCAGCCGGCTCATTCCGAAATATGCTTGCCTGAAAAATCCCAGTCGCTTACCGGGCGGGTTGTGGGTGTAACAGCATATTCGTCGCCGGTGATCCTTACCGACGAGATCTTTCCCGGGCAATTACATATCGTCGCTGTTGCCGGGCCTCATCATGTAATTCCTTCCCGGTGGTTGCAAGTTCTGACCTCGGGTCGAAAGATAAAGTGCGGTCGCTGGGATTCTATGTTCGCTTTCTCTGATGTTGACACAATCATGGGCTCTGTTGCACAAATCGGCTGATGGCCCGAGTTTCTCTTCTCCGGGACAGACCTGGCCCACGACCTTCGTTACGGGGATGCCGAGCGCGGTGAAGCCGTTCAGGACGGCGGCACGAA
>NZ_JANMET010000288.1:0-8560 GCF_031377265.1 Tabrizicola sp.
ACCACGCTTCTTCAGTGAGGGCTGTAGCGGGACCAGTTCGTGGTGCGGTAGCGGGCGGCTGTTGGTTTGCTCATGCCGCCTGTCTAACCGCATGGATTCACGTTGTGAATCCTTTGCGGACAGAGTTGTGCAACAACGCCCCCCGGCGTGCAACCTTTGGCACGGATTCTCGGTGTTGTGATTGATTTGATGCCGGCGCAACGTTCCGCCCCGACGCCGCAGTCTTCGGGTTGCTGCTGAGTTCCCGGATCAATTGCGCAAGCCACCCCTGCGATCATTGTACTGCAGCGATGACAGCGGGCAAGGTCGTCACGTCCAGGTCGCAAGGTGCTGCCTTCGCCCTCGTCGAAAGCCCTGCTTCAGCAAACGTCCGGATCAAACGGCTGTCCTGACGCAAGACGCTTTGCCCGTGATCGCCAACCTTCCGATTGTTCATGCCATCCCGCAACATCGCTGGCGGTATTCCGCCATCCCGCCAGATCGGCGAGGGTTTGCCGATGCATTTGCGTGTCATTTTGGCTTTGCACTCCGACCCCCATATCTGGCGAAATTTCATAGGGAGGCGGCCATGCTGAATGCAAAGTCATTGCTCGACAATCTGATGGGAAGCCTGTCGCAAATGGCTGGCGGGCAGGGGGTCAAGGGATTGACCGACAAGGCCAAAGGCGCGTGGAGCGATCAGTCCACGCTGGGCAAGGGGGCGATTGCTGGGGGGCTTTTGGGGGTGCTGCTGACCAGCGGCGGGCGCAGGCTTCTGGGCACCGGGGCAAAGATCGGTGGCGCGGCGTTGATCGGCGGGCTGGCCTACAAGGCCTATGAGGATTGGAAGGCGGGTAGGTCGGTGACGGCTGCGGATGGTCCGGTCAACCTGCCCGCGCCGAGTGGCAGCGCGTTTCACCCCGCCGATGCCGATGCGGCAGATGATCTTGCGACGCGGATCCTGCAGGCGATGATTGCCGCCGCCAAGGCCGACGGGCACGTCACGGCGGATGAGCGTGCGCGGATCGATGGGCAGTTGGCGAACCTTGGTCTGGGCGATGAAGCCATGGCGATGATCGCGGCGGAACTGGACCTGCCGCTGGACGTGAACCGGGTGGCAGCGCTGGCAACGACCGAAGAAGAAGCGACGCAGATCTATGCCGCGTCGTTGTTGGTGGTGGATGAGGATGCGGCGGACGAAAAGGAGTACCTCGCCAAGCTGGCCGCGCAGCTAACCCTTGATGCGGGGCTGGTGGCGCATCTGCATGCCAAGGCAGCACAGCTGGGCTAGGGTCGGTTGCCGCCGGTTGCTTCGGTCACCTGATCTGCTGCAGCGCGGACAAGTGCGCCGAACCGGCTGGCATCCGACAGCCCGACGCGGAAGGCGGGGCCTGACACCGACAGCCCCGCCACAGGTTCACCGTAGGCATTGAAGATTGGCGCGGCGATACAACGCATGCCCTCGGCGCGTTCCTGATCGTCAATTGCAAAGCCGCGGTCGCGGGTGCGGGCAAGGTCGCGCAACAGCGCCGAGTCCGAGGTCAGCGTCAGCGAGGTGAATTTCTGCAAGCCTTGCCGCGCGATGATGTCGCGTGCCCGCTCTTCCGGATACCAGGCGAGCAGGGCCTTGCCGATGCCGCTGGAATGCATCGGGCCTTTGGTGCCGGGCGGAAAGAACGCCCGGATCGCCTCGGTCGTTTCGACCTGCGCCAGAAACAGCACTTCGCCACGCACCTCGACGCCAAGATTTGCCGTCTCGCCGGTGTCGCGCATCAGTTGGTCCATTGGCTGGCGGGCACGTTCGACCACCTTGGTGCGGCGCAGAAAGGCGGTGCCCACGCGGAAGGCCCCAGCACCGATGTGCCAGACCTGGCCGGGTTCCTCCACCTCGACCATGCCGTGACCTTGTAGGGTGACAAGCGCGCGGAACACGGTTGCCACCGCCAGCCCGGTTTCCTCGGCCAGTTCGCTCAAGGTGCGGCCGGGGCCTTGCGCCAGATGCTCCAGCAACCCCAGCGCCCGGTCCAGCGCCTGCACGGTGTTCTGGTCGGTCTTGTCGTTGAACGCCTTCGGGCGGCCGCGCGGTTTGACGGGCATGCTGTGTCTTTCTTATGATCGGGCTGAGTTGAAAAACCGCGAGCCCTTGATTTCGCAGTTGAATACCATGCTTGCAGCATTCTGAAAAACATTTTCGAAAAAATAGGAGGCAGCGCTGGCATCGGCTACAAAGGCTTATCAAGCAGCGGAGAGCCAGCATGTCCTTCCAGAACCCGGTTTTCATTCCCGGCCCGACGAACATTCCTGAAAGCGTTCGCAAAGCCTGCGACATGCCGACCATCGACCACCGCTCGCCCGCCTTTGCGCGGGTGTTCAAGCCGGCGGTCGCTGGGGTGAAAAAGGTGCTGGGGATGGGGGAGGGCGAGGTGATCATTCTGCCATCCACCGGCACCGGTGGCTGGGAGGCGGCGATTTCCAACACGCTGTCACCCGGCGATACCGTGCTTGCGGCGCGGTTCGGGATGTTCAGCCACCGCTGGATCGACATGTGCCAGCGCCATGGGCTGAACGTCGAGATCATCGAGACGCCTTGGGGCCAGGGTGCGCCGTTGGACAAGATCGCCGCGGCGTTGAAGGCGGACAAAGGCCACAAGATCAAGGCCGTGCTAGCGACGCACAACGAAACCGCCACGGGCGTCCGGTCGGATATTGGCGGCATCCGGGTGGCGATGGGCGATCATCCGGCGCTGTTCTTTGTCGACGGCGTGTCCTCGATCGGGTCGATGCCGTTCGATATGGCCGCTTGGGGCGTGGATATCGCGGTGGCGGGCAGCCAGAAGGGGTTCATGCTGCCTGCGGGATTGGCGATCCTCGGGATCAGCCCCAAGGCGATTGCCGCGATGGAGACGGCAAAGCTGCCGCGCACGTTCTTTGATTTCAAGGACATGCTGAAGTCTTACGCGGCGGGCGGGTTTCCCTATACGCCGCCGGTGGGCCTGATCAATGGCCTCGCGCATGCGGTGCAGTTGCTGGAGGATGAGGGGTTGGAGGCGGTTTACGCCCGGCATCACCGCATCGCCGAAGGCGTGCGCCGCGCGATTGCGGCTTGGGGGATGGTGCCCTGTGCCGCCTCGCCGGAGCTGTATTCCGACACGGTAACGGCGGTTGTGGTACCTGCGGGCTGCAACGGCACCGACCTCGTGCAACTGTCGGCCAGCAAGTATGGCGTGGCGTTCGGCGTCGGCCTGGGCGAGGTTGCGGGCAAGGTGTTCCGCATCGGCCACCTAGGCAGCCTGACAGATGTGATGATGCTGTCGGGGTTGGCCACGGCCGAGATGTGCATGGCCGATCTGGGGTGGCCCATCACGCTCGGGTCCGGCGTGGCGGCGGCGCAGGACTATTACCGCAACGGCGCGAAGGAGGCGGCGAAAGCCGCGGCATGAGATGAACGATATGGCCCCTTTGGTGATCCCTACCTATGACGACGTGCTGGCGGCACATGCACGGATCATGCCCTACATCCACCGCACGCCGGTGCTGACCTCCAGCTATTTCAACGAGTTGACGGGGGCGGAGCTGTTCTTCAAGTGCGAGAACTTTCAGAAGGCCGGCGCATTCAAGGTGCGCGGCGCGTCGAATGCGGTGTTCGGGTTGCGGGAGGACCAGCTTGCCAAAGGGGTGGCGACGCATTCCAGCGGCAACCATGCGCTGAGCCTGTCTTATGCGGCGGGGCGGCGGGGGGTTCCTTGTAACGTCGTGATGCCGCGCACGGCTCCGCAAGCGAAGAAGGATGCGGTACGGGGCTATGGCGGGGTGATTGTGGAATGCGAGCCGTCCACCAGTTCGCGCGAGGCGGTGTTTGCCGAAGTGCAGGCCCGGACCGGGGCGGATTTCGTGCATCCTTACAACGATCCAAGGGTGATTGCGGGGCAGGGAACATGCTCGCGTGAGCTGTTGGAACAGGTGGCGGGGCTGGATGCGGTGATTGCGCCGATTGGTGGCGGGGGAATGATTTCAGGGACGTGCCTGACGGTTTCATCGACCGCGCCGGGGGTGGATGTCTATGCCGCCGAGCCGAAGAATGCCGACGACGCCTTTCGCAGCTTCAAGGCCGGTCACATCATTGCCGATGATGCGCCGGAGACGGTGGCCGATGGGCTTAAGGTGCCGCTGAAGGACCTGACATGGCATTTCGTCAGCAACCATGTGACCGACATTTTCACCGCGACCGAGGACGAGATCATCGACGCGATGAAGCTGACCTGGAAGCGGATGAAGATCATCATCGAGGCCAGCTGCGCCGTGCCGTTGGCCACGATCCTCGCCAATCCGGAGGTTTTCCGGGGGCGCCGTGTTGGCGTCATCATCACCGGCGGCAACGTCGATCTGGATACTTTGCCTTGGATGAAAGGGTAACACCATGAACAGCCACGCGAATTTTGCAGGACTTGAGGTCGGCTACGACATTCCCGCGCTGCCGGGGATGGACGAGAAGGACATCCAGACGCCTTGCCTGGTGCTCGACCTCGATGCGCTGGAGCGCAACATCAAGAAGATGGGCGATTATGCCAAAGCCCACGGCATGCGCCACCGGGTGCATGGCAAGATGCACAAGTCGGTAGACGTGGCGCTGTTGCAGGAAAGACTGGGCGGGTCTGTCGGGGTGTGCTGCCAGAAAGTGTCGGAGGCGGAGGTGTTTGCGCGGGGCGGGATCAAGGATGTTCTCGTTTCAAATCAGGTGCGCGACCTGGCCAAGATCGACCGGCTGGCGCGGCTGCCAAAGCTTGGGGCGCGGACGATCTGCTGCGTGGATATGCTGGACAACGTGGCCGACCTGTCGGCGGCAGCGGTGCGGCATGGCACCACGATCGAGTGTCTGGTGGAGATTGACTGCGGCGCCGGGCGCTGCGGGGTGAAAACCACGCCAGAGGTGGTGGCGATTGCCAAGGCCGTCGCGGCGGCACCTGGGCTGAAATTCAGTGGTATCCAAGCCTATCAGGGCGCGATGCAGCACATGGACAGCTATGACGACCGCAAGGCCAAGATCGATCTGGCGGTGGCGCAGGTAAAGGATGCTGTCGACACGCTTAAGGCAGACGGGATCGACTGCGACATTGTCGGCGGCGGCGGCACGGGCAGCTATTACTTCGAGAGCACTTCGGGCGTTTACAACGAGCTGCAATGCGGAAGCTATGCCTTCATGGATGCGGATTATGGCCGCATCCTCGACAAGGATGGCAAGCGGATCGACCAAGGTGAGTGGGAGAATGCGCTGTTTATCCTGACCTCGGTGATGAGCCACGCGAAGGCTGACAAGGCGATTGTCGATGCGGGTCTGAAGGCGCAGTCGGTGGACAGCGGGCTGCCGGTGGTGTTCGGGCGGACGGATGTGAAATACGTCAAATGCAGCGATGAGCATGGGGTGGTCGAGGATCTGGGCGGTGTGCTCAAGGTCAATGACAAGCTGAAGTTGGTGCCCGGACACTGCGATCCGACCTGCAATGTGCATGACTGGTATGTGGGTGTGCGCGGCGGCAAGGTAGAGGTCGTCTGGCCGGTGTCGGCGCGCGGCAAGGCGTATTGATCCTGCCGGCCGGAGGGTTCTGCATCTTTGTCGGAGCCTCCGGCGGGGATATTTTTGGACAGATGAAAGCGGTGGATGCATGTTGATTGTTCCAGAGGCGCTGATTGCGGGGCTGGTGTCGGCGGAGGACGCCTTTGCTGCAGTTGAGGCGACCTTTGCCGCGATGGCGCGGGGGGACGCGTACAACTTTCCCGTGGTGCGCGAGGCACTGGGCGAGGGGCGGCAGTACGGGTTCAAGTCCGGGTTGGACCGGGCTGGCGGTATGCTTGGGGTGAAGGCGGGGGGGTACTTTCCCGGCAATGCCGCAAAGGGAATCATCAACCACCAGTCGACCGTGTTCCTATTCGACCCCGAGACCGGGCGGCCGACCGCCATGGTTGGGGGCGGGTTGCTGACGGCGCTGCGCACGGCAGCGGCGAGTGCGATTTCCATCGACCGGCTGGCGCGGGCGGATGCGAAGGTGCTGGGGATTGTCGGGGCTGGGCATCAGGCGGGGTTCCAACTGCGGGCGGCGGCGCGGGTGCGTAGGTTTGACCGCGTGATCGCATGGAACCTGCATCCCGAGATGCTGCCGAAGCTTGGGGCCATTGCGGCGGAGCTGGGCTTGCCGTTCGAGGCGGTCGGGTTGGAGCGGATGGTGGAGGCGGATGTGATCATCACGATCACTTCGTCACCGGCGGCGAGTTTGATGTCGGCGCATGTGGCGGACGGGTGCCATCTGGCCTGCATGGGAACCGATACTGTCGGCAAGCAAGAGGTGGAGCCGGCGCTGGTGGCGCGGGCGACGGTCTTTGCGGATGAAGTTGCGCAGTCGGTGACGCTGGGCGAGGCGCAGCATGCGGTAGGGATGGGGTTGAAGGTGGCCTCGGCGATCACGCCGCTTGGGGCGGTATTGGTGGGCGCGCATGCCGGGCGGACGTCGGCGGGTGAGGTGACGCTGTTTGACGGGACAGGGGTCGGGTTGCAGGACCTTGCGGTAGCGGGGGTGGCGGTGCGTCGGGCCGCGGAACGTGGGCTTGGGACGCTGGTCGAGGTCTGATCGGCCGGTATGCTTTATCGCAAACGCCAGGCTATTTCCGGTGCTGCGACCCAACCGGGGCCACCGGCGGAAGGACCGAAGTCCCAGAGCGTCAGGCCACAGTGCGCGACGTAAAGGGGACGAAGTTCGTCCTCGTTGATAGAAAAGGCCGGGCCGTCCATCAAGGTCTGATCGTATTCAAAACAGATCACAAGTTGTGGTGCGCGATGTGTGAAGCGGGTCACATGGGCGACATAGCGGGTGCGCATGTCGGTGGGCAGCGCGATCAAGGCCGCCCTGTCATAGACATCATCGAGATGCCTGGTCGCATAAGGCGTCAGAACGACGAAATCGCCTACGAAGACATCAAGGTTCGGGGCGCTGTAGTGGCGCATCGGGCCTGCATCGGCGATTTCGGGTTTGGCGCCCAGTTCGTCGAACGGGTGCTGGATCGCAAGCTCGCTCAGCTCCACCCCGATCACGGCATGGCCCTTGGAGAGGAGCGAGGCGATGTCGCGGGTCTTGCCGCCAAGGGGGAAGAAGATGCGCGAGCCTGGTGCGGCTGACAAGGCATGAAGATGCGCTATGGGGCGAGCATTGGCTTCGACCGCGTGAAATCCGATCTGGTTGCCGTTCCTGCGGCAAAGCCAGAAGTCGTGGTCAATGGAGTTCCTCTTTGGAGAGAGGGTCGGGGATTGCGGTGGTTTGCCCAAGGGGGGACTTGAGCGCGGTCACGGGTTTGTTTCGGGTACAAGATTTGATCAAAAGGGGGCGTGATCGTCATTGAACCAAGGAACTCTGCGTGGTCAGACTTGGACAGGCGGAGGGTTCAGCATGCGCGTCTTTATCAATGGGTTCGGGCGGATCGGGCGGTCGGTGCTGCGGGCCTGGGCGCAAGGGCCGGAGCGTTGGCCGGGGCTGGAAGTGGTCGGGATCAACGACATCGCAGGCCCGGAGATGTGTGCCTATCTTTTCGAATATGACTCGGTGTTCGGTCCGTGGCGCGGGACGGTCGCGCTGGTGGATGGGGCGCTGGTGGTGGATGGGCGGGCAATCGCGCTGTACCGGACGGGGGATATCTCGGGCTTGGACCTGCGCGGCGTCGATGTGGTGATGGAATGCACAGGCCGGGCGGATGCGCGGGAGGTGGCGGCGCGAGGATTGCAGGCGGGTGCGGGGCGGGTGCTGGTGTCGGGGCCGTCGGCGGCGGCTGACGTGACTGTGGTGATGGGGGCGAACGAGGAGCAGCTTGGGGATCAGCGGATCGTGTCGAACGCGTCCTGCACCACCAATGCTTTGGCGCCTTTGGTGCGGATGCTGGACGAGGGTTGGGGGGTGGTCACGGGGTCGATGACGACGATCCACTGCTACACGGGATCGCAGCCGACAATGGATGCGCCGGGGGCGGATTTTGCGCGGAGCCGGGCGGCGGCGTTGTCGATGGTGCCGACGACGACCTCGGCGCAGCGGTTGCTGGATCAGGTGCTGCCGGGGTTGGCGGGGCGGATCATGGGGTCGGCGGTGCGGGTGCCGGTGGCGTCGGTGTCTTGCGTGGACCTTTCGGTGGTGACGGAGAGGGTGGCTTCGGTGGAGGCGGTGAATGCGGCGTTCCGGGCTGTGGGCGGGGTGATCGGGGCTGTGGACCAGGCGCTGGTGTCTTCGGATTTGCGGGCGCGGGGGGAGAGTATCGTGATGGCCTGCCCGGAGACGCGGGTGACGCCGCAGGGGCTGCTCCGGGTGTTCGGGTGGTATGACAATGAGTGGGGGTTTTCCAACCGGATGCTGGATGTGGCGGGGCTGATGGGGTGATGTCCACGCGTGGACAGGGGTGCGGGGTTAGGGAAATCAAGGGGTTAGGGGTGTTGGATTAAGGGTTTGGTAAGGATTCGGGGGCTGTTAGGGCTTCCGGGGTGGGGTGGGGAGGGGGGGGGGGGGGGGGGGGGGGGGGGGGGGGGGGGGGGGGGGGGGGGGGGGGGGGGGGG
>NZ_JANMET010000311.1:0-4288 GCF_031377265.1 Tabrizicola sp.
CCCCCCCCCCCCCCCCCCCCCCCACCCCGCCCGCCGCATACCAAGTGCCCGGGCGCGTTTCTTCGGGTCCACCTCGAACAATCCGGCCAGCTGTTCGGTCATCGCTCCGGCCAACTGCTCAACATCGGTGATCGTCACTGCGCGCTGGTAATAGCGGGTCACGTCATGGCCGATGCCGATCGCAATCAGTTCCACCGCACGCCGGCGTTCAACCATCGCAATCACGTCGCGCAAGTGCTTTTCCAGATAATTCGCCGGGTTCACCGACAGCGTCGAATCATCCACCGGCGCGCCATCCGAAATCACCATCAGGATCTTGCGTGCCTCGGGTCGGGCCACGCTGCGGCGGTGCGCCCATTCCAGCGCCTCGCCGTCGATGTTTTCCTTCAGCAGCCCTTCCTTCATCATCAGACCAAGATTCGGCCTGACCCGCCGCCACGGCGCATCGGCTGATTTGTAGATGATGTGGCGCAAATCGTTCAGACGGCCCGGCGCGAGCGGCCGCCCCTGTGCAAGCCACCGTTCGCGCGCCTGCCCACCCTTCCACGCCCGGGTGGTAAAGCCCAGAATCTCCACCTTGACCGAGCAGCGTTCCAGCGTCCGCGCCAGCACATCCGCGCAGATCGCCGCGATCGAGATCGGCCGGCCCCGCATCGATCCGGAATTGTCGAGCAGCATGGTCACGCAGGTATCGCGGAACTCGGTGTCCTTTTCCTGCTTGAACGACAGCGGCGTCGTCGGGTTGGCGACCACGCGGGCAAGGCGTCCGGCGTCCAGCGTGCCTTCCTCAAGATCAAAGTCCCAGCTACGGTTCTGCTGCGCCTGCAGGCGGCGCTGCAATTTGTTCGCAAGTCGGCTGACGGCACCCTTCAAAGGTTCCAACTGCTGATCAAGATAGGCGCGCAGGCGTTCCAGCTCGGCCGGTTCCGCCAGATCTTCAGCCTTGATTTCCTCATCGAAGTCAGTGGTGTAGACGGTGTAGTTCGGGTCAGCATCGGAATAAGGCGCAGGCGGTGGCGGCTCCAGCGGGGCCTCGCCCTCGGGCATCTCGGCCTCGTCGCCCTGTTCCATGTCGGCGCTGTCTTCCATGGTGACCTGGGCCTGCGACTGGTCCTGCTGGTCTTCCTGGCTACGCTCGGGGGCAGCTTCGCTGTCGTCGCTGTCCTGCTCTTCGTCGCCGGCGGAATCGGGGGCATCCTGATCCTCTTCGGCGTCACTGCCGGCGTCGTCTTCGTCGGGCGCATCCGGGTCGTCGCCCAGTTGGTCGCCGTAGCCAAGGTCTGCGATCACCTTGCGCGCCAAGCGGGCAAAGGCTGCCTGATCGGCCAGCACCTCGCCGACGTTTTCCAAGGTGCCGCCGGCCTGATCCTCGATGAAGCCGCGCCACAGCTCCATCACGTTTGCGGCTGATTTCGGCAGGTCGCGCCCGGTTGCCAAATGCCGCACCAGATAGCCCGCGGCCACCGGCAACGGCGCCTCTGCTGAACTGGTGATCTGGCCATAGCCCTTGCGATCCGCCTCATTGGCGATCTTGGCATCGATGTTTCCGGCCGTGCCGGGCATGTCACGCGCGCCCACGGCTTCGCAGCGCGCACTTTCCATCGCCTCAAAGATATCGCGCGCCAATTGGCCGGTGGGTGCATAGCGGGTGGCGACGGTTTCGTTGTGATACCTGCGGCGCAGCGCAAAGGCATCCGCTGTGCCGCGGGCCAGAAGCACTTCGTCCCGTGTCATCCGGCGCGAGACTTGCGGCAGGCGCACGCCTTCCTTGTTCATGCCCGCGGGATCGACGGAATAGGTCACCGTCATGTCGGGATCATCCGCCATGGTGCGGGTGGCGTCGGCCAGGGCTTTCTTGAACGGATCGGCGGGGTTGTCGCTGGGCTTGGTCATGGCAAAGGTAAAGCATCCCTGCCGCCGCTGAGCAAGACTGCCCGCCACCACAACGGCAGGAAAAGCTTACTGGCGCGGGATGAACCGGGGCGGATACAAACCGTGGTGACGCATTCTTTGTGCAATGAAATTTGGGCAGGGCAGACACATGCGTATTTCTCCGCGTTTCATCGGTGCCTTCGTGGCCGCCCACCTCATCTCAGCTGGGCAGGTCGGGGCACAGACGGCGGACCTTCTTCCGACCTTCAGTTATGATGATGCGCTAAGCTGCCTTGCCTATCAGGTCGTCGATCTGGAACATCAAGCTCCGGCAGATCCCGCAAAAACTGCCACCGAGATGGTGTTTTGGTCGCGGCTTTTGGCCGCAAAGGGGTCACCGCAGGCGGCAGCGGCGTTCGATGCACAATTCGCTGATGCTTTGGACAGTGCACGCTCGGTTTACCTGCGCCTTTCATCGAGCGACCCCACAACCTCTGATCAGGCGGACTATGACCTCACCATGATGGGCAAGTTCTGCTGGTATCAAGCGCTTGCGGTCGAGGGTGCGGGCCCCTTCGCCGAGGAATAAGAACAGAACCGCAAGTGTCCACGTGCGGCTGCGCACAGAACCGGCGCGGCGATGGGGAATTGGCATCGAGGTCGCAAGGCATACATCTGCACGACAGCAATTGCCCCCAACCAAGGATGTCTGTGATGAGCAAGAAACCCCATATCGCCCTGATCATCGGATCAACCCGCGCGCCTCGTTTTGCCGACATTCCGGCGCAGTGGATGCTTAAGCAAGCACAGGTCCGTCATGACATGACGGTCGAACTGGTCGACCTGCGCGACTTCGACCTGCCGCTGTTTGACGAGATGGCGTCGAACGCATGGGTGCCGACATCGGACCCCAAAGCCGTCGCTTGGCAAAAGAAGATGGCCGAATTCGACGGCTACATCTTTGTTGTCGCGGAATATAACCGCTCGATCACCGGCGCGCTGAAGAATGCGCTTGATCAGGCCTATGTCGAATGGGCTCACAAGCCGATGACCGCCATGGCCTACGGTTCGGTCGGCGGCACTCGTGCGCTGGAGCATCTGCGCACCATCGCGGTGGAACTGCAGATGGTTCCGACCCGCAACGCCGTGCATCTGGGCATGGGCGATTTCTTCAAGGTCCATCCGGGAATGGGTGGTTCGGGCAACATGGCGGACGTCGAAGCCAATCTCCTTCCAGCGGCCAAGGCCACCTTTGACGATCTGGTCTGGTGGGCAAAAGCCACGATCGTGGCAAAGTCAGCTGACACGGCGCTCGCGGCCTGATCAAAGTCTGAGCTTTCGGGGAAGGGGGCGGGCAACCGTCCCTTTCTTCATGTCAACCCAGCAGCATCGACGTGCAGGGCAGGATCAGAACCTCTGCCTGCCGCGCTGCCGCCAAAGCTTGCTGCGGATCCGTGCTGAAGGCGGCACTGGACAGCAGCGCCCGATGCGCCACCTTTGCGGAAATCCGCCAGCCAAGAACCTGTGGCCCCTGACCCGCTGGCATGATGGCGTCCAGAACGCTGATCACCGCGACATTCTGTTGCAGGGTGATTTCCGACCCGGCACCGTCGAACATCCATTGATGTTCCATCAGCGCTGACAACCGCCCGGCGCAGGTTGCAAAGAAATGCAGCCGATCCTCCGCCGCCACCCCCAGATCAGCCGCCCCCGCATCCCCAACCAGGAAGCAGGCGATCAGGACGGCCCCAAAACTATTGTTTTGTATTCTGCCCATACAAGAAGCATGAGCCTCGTTTTCCCGCCAATCAATCAGGCAATTTGAAAACAATCTGAGTGTGGATTTGCAACAACCGTCAGGCCACAAACGAAAATGCCACCCGGTTGGGGCGGCATCTCATTTGCTTGGCAGATGTCGCAGATCACTTCATCGCCATGCTTGCAGCACTTTCCGGCAGTTCCTCATTGAAGCAACGCTGGTAGAATTCGGCAACCGTGCTGCGCTCCAGTTCGTCGCACTTGTTAAGGAACGACAGCCGGAATGCATAGCCCACGTTGCGGAAGATCTCGGCGTTTTGCGCCCAGTTCAGCACGGTGCGCGGGCTCATCACGGTGGACAGATCGCCGTTCATGAAGGCGGTGCGCGTGAGGTCAGCCACCGTGACCATCTGGCCGATGACCTTGCGGCCCTTTTCGGTGTTGTAGTGCGGAGATTTCGCCAGCACGATCGCGGCCTCGGCATCATGCGACAGATAGTTCAGCGTGGCCACCAGCGACCACCGGTCCATCTGGGCCTGGTTGATTTGCTGGGTGCCGTGGTAAAGGCCGGTCGTGTCGCCCAGCCCCACCGTATTTGAGGTGGCGAACAGCCGGAAATAGGGGTTCGGCGTGATGATTTCGTTCTGATCAAGCAGCG
>NZ_JANMET010000329.1:0-3122 GCF_031377265.1 Tabrizicola sp.
ATCCCGCAGGGCTTTGCCTCGCTTGAGGCCGCGCTGGAATGGGGCGCGTTCGACGCGGTGACCAACGTCACCCCCGACGCGGTGCATTACGCCACCACCATGCCGGTGCTGGCCGCCGGCAAACATACCTTATGCGAAAAGCCGCTCGCCACCAACGCCACCCATGCCGCCGAAATGGCAGCGGCGGCGGCAAAGGCCGGCGTCGTCAACATGGTCAACCTCACCTACCGCAACGTCGCTGCCATGCAGAAGGGAGCCCAGATGGTGCGCGACGGGGCCATCGACGCCATCCGGCATTTCGAGGCGTCGTACTTGCAAAGCTGGCTTACCCAGCCCGCCTGGGGTCACTGGGACAAGGAATCGCAGTGGCTCTGGCGTCTGTCCACCGCGCATGGATCGAAGGGCGTCCTGGGCGATGTCGGCATCCACATCCTCGACTTTGCCACCTTCGTCGCGGGCATGTCCGTGCGCGAGGTGTCGTGCCTTTTGACCACCTTCGACAAGGCCCCCGGCGGGCGTATTGGCGACTATGTTCTGGATGCCAATGACAGCGCGACCATGCAGGTCGTGATGGAAAACGGAGCACTTGGCACCGTTGGTGCGACGCGCTTTGCCACCGGGCAGATCAACGACCTGCGGCTGCGGCTGTACGGGCTGACCGGCGGGCTGGAAGTGCGCTTTGAAAACGGCGTCAGCCAGCTGCGCGCCTGCCTTGGCGACGATATCCTGACCGGCAAGTGGCAGGATGTGGACTGCCCGCCGGTGCCCACCAACTACCAGCGCTTCATCGCCGCGATCCGGGGCGAAGGTCCGGCCGACCCGGACTTTGCCCGTGGCGCGGCCTTACAGCAACTGCTGGATCAGGCCGAAGCATCGGCCGCCGAAGGCGGGCTGAAGCGCCCGGTCTGAAACGTGGAACGGGCAGTACTACCCATTCCACGTCTGCGGCGATCAGGACGATGCCGGATGCTCTTCCGGTGGCGTCCCGCCGATGACAACTTCGCACCAAGACGGTTTCTCAGAAACAAACTCGTGAAACTGATTCCTGAGGCCAAGCTCAGTATCGAAAGCATTGGCCGCGATCGGAAAACTGTCCTCGCCCGACAGTATCTCGCCAAGCGACGTCCCGCAAATTCTGCAAAAGCATCTACCGTATGTGTAAGGGGCAGCGGGTTGGTAGAGTGCTACATGATCTTTCCCCTGAACCCATCTCAGGGTTTCTTTTTTGACAAAAACGATCGTGCTTGCGCCGACCTTTCGGCACCGCGAGCAGTGGCAAGTGCCCATCATCGTCGGCTTGCTTATCAGTTCGAACTTTACCGCGCCGCAGCAGCAGCTTCCTTCAATCATCCACCTATTCCCTTCCGATCGTCATCAGATTGAACAGGAACATTACATGAACAAATGGGGCGGATCAATGCCAGATCTGGCTCGAAGCGAAAGCGCAACCCATCTGCCGCCGCTTCACCCGCCTGCGCCGCCAGCACTCGATTCGCCCATCATGGTTAACGGAACCTTCGTGTTACGGGCGTGGAGACGGAATGAAGACGCAAGGAAGACGAAAAGAAGACGCCGAGAAGATGGCAAAACCCCAGTGAATTCCAGCCGTTAACCCGGCGTCCGCCGCTCAGCCCGCCAGCACCGCCTGCACCCGCGCCGTGAAATCCTCACCGCGTTTTTCAAAGTTCGGATACTGGTCGAAACTCGCCGCCGCCGGGGCCAACAGCACCGTCTCGCCCGCCTCGGCCTCGGCCGCAGCCGCAGCCACCGCCCGCTCCATCGTCTCGCAGATCACATGCGGGGTGTCGCCCAGCTGCAGCGCGAAATCGCGGGCGGAATGGCCGATCAGATAGGCCTTCACCACCGCGCCAAGAAAGGGTTGCAGGTCCGCAATCCCCCCGTCCTTGCCCATGCCGCCGGCAATCCAGCGGATCTTGGCAAAGGCCTGCAGCGCCTTGGCAGCACTGTCCACATTGGTGGCCTTGCTGTCATTGACAAACCGCACCCCGGCCCGCTCGCCGACCAGCTGGCTGCGGTGCGGCAGGCCCGCAAAGCTATGAAAAGCCTGTTCAATCAGCTTTGGTGCCAGACCGAGCGACCGGCAGGCTGCATAGGCCGCGCAGGCGTTCTGGTGGTTGTGCGCGCCCGGCAGGCCTGCGATCCCGCGCAGGTCGATCGACGCCACCTGCCGCCCCTTGCGCCATTCCGCCAGAAACCCTTTGCGGGCAAACACCGACCAGCCAAAGCCTTCCAGCTTCTGCCCCGAAGAGATCCGGATCACCCGGTCGTCCTGCGGCCCTTCGCCCAACTGGTTGGCCATGAACCGGCCTTCGACCTCATCAACGCCAACAATGGCGCGGTCCGGCCCGCCTTCGGCAAACAGCCGCCGCTTGGCCGCAAAATAGCCGCCCATGCCGTGGTGGCGATCCAGGTGATCGGGCGAAAGGTTTGTGAAAACAGCAACATCCGGGGTCAGGGCACGGGCAAGGTCGGTCTGGTAGGAGGATAGTTCCAGGACCACCACCTCGCCATCCTGCGCCGGGTTTATCGCCAGAACCCCAGTGCCGATATTGCCAGCCATCTGGGTCGGGCGACCGGCTTCTTGCAGGATATGGTGGATCAACGCCGTGGTGGTGGACTTGCCGTTGGAGCCGGTGACACAGACGACTTTCGGCGTCTGGTCGAACCCTTCCCAGTCGTCGGTGGCAAAGCTGCGGAAGAACAGGCCAACGTCATTGTCGACAGGGATACCAGCCTCAAGCGCCCGGGCAATGATCTTGTGGGGCTGCGGGTAGAGATGCGGGATGCCGGGCGAGGTGATCAGCAGGGTCAAGCCCTCAAGGGAGTTGGCGCGGCTCAGGTCGGCCAAAGCAAAGCCATCGGCTTCGGCTTTGGCGCGGGCCTCGGGGCTGTCGTCCCACAGCAGCGTCTCCGCCCCCCCAGCCTGCAGGGCACGGGCGGTGGCAAGGCCGGAGCGGCCAAGGCCGAGGACGGCGACCTTTTGGCCGGAATAGCCGATCACGGGTATCATTGGCGTCTCCTGTCGAAAGGGGGGGGGGGGGGGGCCCCCCCCCCCCCCCCGGGCGGGGGGGGGGCGGGGTGTGGGGGTGGGGGGGGGGGGG
>NZ_JANMET010000334.1:0-12971 GCF_031377265.1 Tabrizicola sp.
TGATGTGGTTTTGCACTTCTGCCGATGCGCGGCAGCACTTCGCGCATCGGCCAGAAATCGTCGGCTGTTTCCGGCAACAGCCTAGAATTCATAGCGCATCCCGATCACGGCCGATGTCAGGGTGTCGCGTTTGACGATGGGACTGTCGGTGACGCTGTCGGGAAGGAAACTGGTTTCCACGCCGCCCATCAGCGAAACACTGTCTGAAAGGGCAAAACTGGCGTTGATGCCGATTGAAGGAATGACCGACTCCCCGACCCGATACGCCGCGAGCGATCCGCTCGCCTCGGCTGGAAGAACGCCATAACTGTAGGTCGCAAGATCTGCGTCCATCCAGGTCGCACCCACCTTTGCACCGATCGTGAAGCGATCGGAAACGCTGAAGCCGGTCGAGAGCGAGGCATTCACCGCCATACCGCCATGCGTGTCCGAGACGTCTTGAAGCGCCTCGAGTTCCGCCTCGAAATTACCGAAAGCGAAGCGCGCGGACAGGCCGGCTTCGATGGCGATATCGCGTTTGAGCTGTTCCAGACCGGCGACATCGGCCGGGTCCGCGGCAAACCAGCGCGGTGCCAGCCGTGCCGAAAGCGTGAAGTCCCCCCCTTGGATGACGTCGAAGGTCAGGCCCGAGGTGCCGAAACTGAAACGCTCGCCTTCGATCAGGAAATCGGGGATCAGGCCGGACTCGGTTCCGTCCTTTTCGAAGGGTGACTGTCCAGCCCCTGCAAGAAGACCGATAGAATAGCGCAGGCCCTCCGCCTGGGCGCTGCCTGGGAGCGAAAGCACGCCAAGGGCGATCAGGAGAACCAGCCCCGGACCGGAACTCGGGTGTTGTCTGGACGAGTGCATTGGTGTTTCCTTATACTTACATTGTAAACTGCAGCGCCACCGCTACAACTTACACTGTAAGCATGTCAACTCAAATCGCGGACATGAAACCATGAAGACGCCCGACCCACCCCGGAGACCCGGCCTGACCCGCGCCCGAATTACTGAAACTGCGCTCGCGCTGGCCGACACAGGCGGCGTGGAAAGCCTGAGCATGCGCGCTCTGGCTGGGGAGTTGGGGGTGGAGGCGATGTCGCTCTACAACCACATCCGCAACAAGGATGATCTCTTGGACGCGGTGGTCGATGCCGTGGTGGGGCGGATCGATCCGCCGAGCACAGGCAGCAACTGGCAGGACGAGATGCGCCGCCGCGCGCATGCAATGCGGACAGTATTTCTTGCGCACCCCTGGGCTCCACCGCTGATTGTGGGGCGGATCAATGTGGGCCCCAACTCGCTGGCACTCATGGACGCCACGCTGGGCTGCCTGCGCGCGGCCGGGTTCAGTTACGTCCAGGCCGATCATGCGATGAACGCTGTCGACAGTCTGATCTACGGCTTCCACCTGCTGGAACGCAGCATGCCCGTGCAGCCTGAAAACTACTCCGAGGCCGCGCGCACCTATCTGCCCTCGATCGATCCGGATCGCTATCCGCACTTTTGCGCCTTAGGCCAGTTGGTGGCCGAGGGCTCTTATGACGGGGTTAACCATATGGCGTTCGGGCTGGAACTGTTGCTGGTGGCGCTTGACGCGCATCGCTGGGGATGACCGCCGTGTGCTAACGTCACAACTCCTGTTCGAGGCAAGCACGACGACTGGCCGTGTCGCAAGATGCCGCAGCGGCATTGCCGCGCTGCCGTCAGGCGGCGTCCCGCCCGGAACGACCGATTTATCCGATCCGATGACCCGTTCGGCCCCCGTCCTCCGCAGTCGCATGAAGACGGCTCATGTAACCCAAGCACTTCGTCGGCACCGCCACCTCAACCAGTACTCACAGGTTGGTCTCGAGCCCCACGAGCAAAACCAAGTAACTTAACCTCAATTCCAAAATGGCTTTTTTCGGGTGGTAGCCCGGTGGTAGCCCGAAAACAAAAAAGGCTCAGGCACTTCAGCCCAAGCCTTGAATATCTTGGTGAACCCGGAGCGATTCGAACGCCCGACCCTCAGATTCGTAGTCTGATGCTCTATCCAGCTGAGCTACGGGTCCACAAGTTCCGGCGATGTAGCCCCGCATCGACGCCAATGCAAGGGTGAAATCACCGCGTCGCTAAAGCTCTGCGCCCGCAGTCTCTTTTGGCAGATGGATCACGAATTCCGTCCCCTCATCGTCGCTGCGCGCCAGATCCAGCCGGCCGCCGTGGCCGCGCGCCAGTTCGGACGCGATGGCAAGGCCCAGCCCGGTGCCGCCCTTGCGCGCGCCGCCCTGAAAGGCGGAAAACAGGTGCTCGCGGGCACGGGCAGGCAGGCCCGGCCCGGTATCGCCGACCCTGATCCACCATTCCGCCTCATCCTCGCCTGCCGAGATTTCAATCGTCCCAGGCTGGCCCTTGGCATCGATCGCCTGCCTTGCATTGCGCACCAGATTGGCCAGCACCCGGTACAACTGCTCTTCGTCCCCCCGGATCATCAGGCCCGGCGGCACGTCGATCAGGCAGGTCACATTGCCCTCCGCGCCCAGCCCCTCGCCCTCAACAACCTCTTCCACCAGTTTGCCAAAGTTCAGACGGCGCAATTGCGGCGGCGGCTCTTCCGCCTTGCCGAATGCCAGGGTCGCTTCGCACAGCGACACCGCCCGGCTGATCGACCCGACAAGCTTTGGTGCCGCCCGCGCCACGACCGGATCAACGCTGCTTTCGATCCGGTCGGCAAACAGCTGCGCCGTGGTCAGAATGTTGCGCAAGTCATGGCTGATCTTGGCCACCGCACTGCCAAGCTGGGCCAGACGCTCCTTCTGGCGCAGCGCCCCCGTCAGTTGCGTCTGCATCGATTGCAGCGCTTCTTCGGCCGCGCGCAGCTCCTCGACATCGGCAGTCGGCTCAATCACCCGACGGGCGTCTTCGGGGGATTCCGCGTAAGCCTGCATGTGCTGCACCACGCGCCGGATCGGCACCACCAGCAACCGCTGCACCGCCAGAAACAGCAAGAACGCCGTCACCACCGAAATTAGCGCCGAAAGCAACAGAATGCGCAAGCCATAGTCGACCATCGCATCGCGCAGCGGTTTGGTTTCCATGGTGATCTCGATCAGGATGCCGGCATCCTGCACCGGGTTGCCGATCACCCGCACGATCCGGTTTTCCGGGTCGACAAGGACGCGCGCCGCATCCCGGATCAGCTCCCACGGGCCGGCCATGCGCAGATCGTAGCTTTCATAGATTTCCTGCGGCAGCGGCGAAGACAGCACCAGCTGACGCACCTCATCGCGCCGCAGCACCACGTTGAAGACTTCGGCGTTGGCCAGAAGCTCCTTCTCCAGTTCCGGCATGATCATATCTGCGGTGGCAAGCTGGGTCAGCGCCGCAATCTGCGCCTGCTTCAGGCGTTCCAGCATGAAATCCGCCCGGAACCTCGCGATCGAGGGCACAAAGATCAACACCTCGGCCAGCATCACGAAGATGATGGTCAACATGAGGAAGCGCCCTGACAGCGTGTTGAAGAACCTGCCCCGCTTCACCGACAAACATCCTCCTCAGCCACTTCAGGGCACAAAGCGTTGCACAAATCGAACCAAGGCCTTCAGCGCAGCACTATCAAACAACTTCGGGGAAAAATAGGCTCCCGCAACACGTTTCGACACCTCACCCAGCGTCGGGTAGGGTGCTACCATCCCCGCAATCGCCGACATCTTCAACCGTGCCGAAATCGCCAGCGCCCAAAGTGCGATCAGCTCTCCCGCTTGCGGCCCGACGATGGATGCGCCGACCGGTCGCCCCTTCACGATCATCACCTTGATCAGGCCCTTGTCCTTACGCTCGGCGATGGCGCGGTCATTGTGGTGGAACTCGGCCCGTACCACGGTCAGCGCCACGCCGTGCGCCGCGCGCGCCTCCGCTTCGGTCAGGCCAACCTGCGCCAGTTCCGGGTCGGTAAACGTCGCCCGTGGCATCGCGCGCATCGTCGCCTTGGCAGGCAGGCCCAGCACCGCCTGCCGCACCACGATGCCCGCATGATACCCCGCCACATGGGTAAACTGCAAACCGCCCGCCGCATCGCCCACCGCATAGACCCGCCGGTTGCTGGATCGCAGGTTTTCCCCCACCGTCACACCCTTGCCGGTATAGGCCACGCCCGCCGCCTCAAGGTTCATCCCGTCAAGCGACACTTTGCGCCCCACGGCCATCAACAGATGGCTGCCCTTGACCAGGACGCCATCGCCCAGCAGCACCTCCACCGCCCCGACAGTGCCCGAAAGGCGCACCACCGGCTGGCCCTCCAGAATGGTGATGCCCTCAGCGCGCAGCACATCCAGCACCACAGCCGCCATTTCGGGGTCTTCGCGGCCCAGCGCCTTGGCCCCTTCGATCACCGTCACATCCGCGCCCAACCGCCGGTGCGCCTGCGCCATTTCCATGCCGATCGGCCCGCCGCCGATCACGATCAGATGGCCCGGCTTGTCGCGCGCGGCAAAGATCGTTTCGTTGGTGAAATAGGGCACCACATCGGCCCCCTGGATCGGCGGTACGAAAGGGCGCGATCCGGTGGCAATCACGAACCGCCGCGCACGGATGATGTAATCCCCGGCCTCCACTTCACGGGGAGAGGTAAAGCGGGCAAAGGCCCGGATCACCCGCACACCCAAGCCCTCGAACCGTTCCTGGCTATCAACCGGTGCGATCTGCGCGATGACAGCGGCCACATGGTCCTTCGCGGCCGCAAAGTCCACTTTTGGTTCAACCGGCGTCACGCCGAAGGCCCCGCCCGACCGCTGCGCTTGCGCCGCTTTTGCCGCCGCAATCAGCGCCTTTGACGGCACGCAGCCTGCATTCAGGCAGTCGCCGCCCATCTCTCCGGCCTCGATCAGCACCACCCGCGCGCCCATCTGCACCGCCCCGGCGGCCACCGACAGCCCGCCCGATCCTGCGCCGATGACGCAGATATCCGTGTCGATGCGTTCCATGTCAGGTCCCTTTCCGAAGCGCCTTGAGCGCGATAGGCAATGCCGCCAGCGCCGCCAGCCCCAAAATCGGCAGCAGCACCGGAGCCGTGAAGATGATCCCCAGATCCGGCGTCTCACCTCGGGCGAAAACCTCGCCCAGACCGGCACCCACCGATGTATAGACCACTCCGCCCGGAATGATGCCCACAAACGTGGTCACCGCAAACCGCCACAGGCTGGTGCCCACGAACGCTGGGATCAGGTTGGCCAGAAAGAACGGCACTGCCGGGACCAGACGCATCAGCAACAAGACCGACCACTCATTTTCCCGCAACCCCGCCTGCAGACGCGCCGCAGCCCCGCCGCCCGCCTCGATCCGCGACGCAACCCCTTGGCCAAAACCGGCACGCGCCGCCAGAAACACTGCAACCGCGCCGATTGTGGCCGCCACAACATTGATCAGCGCGCCGGGAAACACCCCGAACAGAAAGCCGCCGGTCAAGGTGGCCACTGTCGCGCCGGGCAGGCTCAGCGCCACGATCACCACATAGCCCAGCATGAAGGCCAGCACCGCCAACCCGAAATGCGCATCGCGGTACGCCAGCAGCGCGTCACGGTTCTCTGCCAGCGCGGCAAAGCTCAGATGCTCGCGCAGCGTAAACGCGCCCAGCACGGCTGCGGCAAGAATCAGCACAAAGGGCAGCTTTCGCAGCAAGCCAGCCTTGGAAACGCTGTTAGGGGGGGCACGGTCAACCATGATGCATCCTTTTCAAGTGGCGAACATGGCCCGCAGCCGGGGCAAAAGACAGGCTCCTCACGTGGCCTTGATGCAATCGGGGCCTTTCGGCGGTGTATTGAAACAAAACCCCGGTCGGCCCGGCGAAATGTTGCAGGAAATCGGAACTCATTGCGTTGACTTGGGGTTCAACCGCCCGTAAAGGACGGGCTTCAAGTTATCTGCCCTCGAATCCTGCGTGGTTCGGGCACCGTCTGATGGAGAGCCGCGATGAAGCGCACATTTCAACCGTCGAACCTGGTTCGCAAGCGCCGCCACGGGTTTCGCGCCCGTATGGCCACCAAGAACGGCCGTCTTGTGCTTGCCGCCCGCCGCGCCAAGGGCCGTCACAAGCTCTCGGCCTAATTGCATGACCCCTTGGGGGGTCTGATGGGTCACGACATGACACCGCCGCAGGACAAGGGCACAGGCATCACTGCCGAGGCGCCCAACGCTCCTCCGGCGGTTTTGCTTTGCAATCCGCTCATCACTATGGCCAAGCGCGCCGATTTCCTGAAGGCCGCTTCGGCCCGGCGTCAGGGAACGGCTGGCTTTTTGTTGCAGGCGAGGGATCGGGCCGATGGCACCGACACGGTCCGCATCGGTTTCACCGCATCGAAGAAAATCGGCAACGCGGTGCTGCGTAACCGGGCGAAGCGGCGGCTGCGCGCCCTTGCCCGTGACGTTCTGCCCGCGCTGACCCGCCCCGGATGGGACTACGTCCTTGTCGCCCGGCCCGAAGCCACCGTAACCCGGCTGTTCGCCGACCTGCGCGCCGACCTGCAAATCGCACTGCGATCGGTGCACCGGGGCAAGCCATGACGCCGCTGGCCCGGATCGTCGCTTTTCCAGTGCAGGCGTACCGCCTTGTGCTGTCGCCATGGGTGGGGCACGGCTGCCGCTTTCAGCCCACCTGTTCGACCTATGCGCTTGACGCGTTGGAGCGCCACGGTGGGGTCAGGGGCGGCTATCTGACGGTGCATCGGCTGTGCCGCTGTCACCCGTGGGGCGGTTCCGGCTATGATCCGGTTCCCGGCGCTGATCCTGAGTTCGACAAGACGCACCGCACCTCGGACCGCGCACCTTGAACCCGGCACACATGTCCGCCCAGCGCATCACTCCATCGTCGCGATGATCGCCCGCAGCGTTTCGATGCCATCGCCTTTTTCCGAACTGGTGACCACGATCTCGGGGTAAGCCGCCGGGTGTTTCACCAGCGCGCCCTTGACCTGTTCGATGATCTCGTCGCGCTCGGCCCGGCTGACCTTGTCGGCCTTGGTCAGCACCGCCTGATAGGTAACAGCCGACCGGTCCAGCAGCGTCAGAATCTCCTCATCCACCGCCTTCACCCCATGCCGCGTGTCGATCAGCACGAAGGCACGCCGCAGCGTCTGCCGCCCCGCCAGATATTGCTTCAGCAGCGCCTGCCATTTCGCCACAATCGCCACCGGGGCCTCGGCATAGCCATAGCCCGGAAGGTCCACCAGATACCGCTCATCACCCAAGGCGAAATAGTTGATCTCTTGCGTCCGGCCCGGGGTGTTGGATGACCGCGCAAGGGTCTTGCGTCCGGTCAACGCATTGATCAGGCTTGATTTACCAACGTTTGACCGACCGGCAAAGCAAACCTCCAGCCGGTCCGCCGGCGGCAGCCCAGACATGGCCACGACGCCCTTTACAAAGGTAACCGGGCCTGCAAACAGCAGCCGCCCCTTTTCGCGGGCCTCTAGGTCAGGCTCCGGTGTCAGGGTGAACTTCAGGCTCATGCCAGGCTCCATTCGCTCCCCCGCGCGACAGGGCCGCCGTCGACAACCGTGGCGTAGACGCCAAAGTCCTGATGCCCGTAGGCAGCTTCCAATGCGGTCAGCGTGTCGCCCTCGCGGTGCCCGGTTTCAGGGTTCACCGTGGTCGCCTTGCAGCGGGTGATCCGCTCTTCGATCTTCAGCACGGCGCCGCCAATCCGGATATGCCGCCCGATCCAGTCAAATTCGGCAAATGGATCTGCACCATCAAGCCACAGGTTCCCGCGCCAGCGGTGCACCGACAACTCCAGTCCCATCCGCGCCGAAAGATCGGCAAGCGAGGCGCGCGACAGAATGGAAACCGATGGAAACGGGCTGTCGGTCATGCCACGGCCCGCCGACACGATCTGGTCAGGCAGCGCACGGTCGGCCGGGTTCAACGGCCTCGCCCAGGCCAGAAACCGGGGCAGATCGGCCGGGTCGTCAGGCCGAAACCTGATGCTCCCCGCCTCTGGGTGCTGCAGCGTCACTTCGCGCAGGTCTTCATTCAGTTCAGCGGTCACCGCCATCAGTGGTGCTGCTTTGGCCCCACGCGAAAAGTTGACGCAAGGGTTCCAGCCCGGCGTCAGTTTCGCCGCCGTATGTGCCACCGCCCAATGCCGGTCAAACGGCAGGCAGGCACCAGCAGAAAGCAGTACGGACGCAAGGTCTTCGCGTCCGTACCCCTTGATCGGGTGCCGGCTGATATGCGCCAGCGTTCCCGTCACTTGCTGCTGCCACGTGGCTTTGACGGCCCCGGCTTTCTGGGTGTCGTCTTAACTGTGGTTGTCTTCGCCAGCGTTGTTTTGGCGGGCGTTGTTTTGGCAGGCGTTGTTCTAGCGGGCGATGCCTTGGCCGGCATCGCTTTGGCCGGGCTACTGGGCGCGGGCCTTGATCCAGCCGGTTTCGCGGAACCGGTCATTGCGGCGTCCTTCTTCTTGAACCCCGATCGGATGTTGCCAAACAGGTCCGGCCGATGGCCGTGGCTGCGCATGATCAGATATTGCTGCGTGAAGGTGATGGTGTTGTTGGTGATCCAGTAAACCACCAGTCCACTTGCGAACCCGCCCAGCATGAACATGAACACCCAGGGCATCCAGGCAAAGATCTGCTGTTGCACGGGGTCAGCGGGGGCCGGGTTCAGTTTCTGCTGCAACCACATGGTGATCCCCAGCAGGATCGGCAGCACCCCGATGAAGATCAGGTGCAGGATAGATCCCGCAGGCGGCGCATCCCAGGGGAACAGCCCGAACAGGTTGTAAAGCGACGAGGTGTCCGGCGCGCTCAGGTCGTTCAGCCAGCCGAAGAACGGCGCATGACGCAACTCGATGGTGACGAAAATCACCTTGTACAGGCTGAAGAAGATCGGGATCTGGATCAGGATCGGCAGGCAGCCCGCCGCCGGATTGACCTTCTTGTCCTTGTACAGCTGCATCATCTCGCGCTGCATTTTCTGCTTGTCGTCACCCGCGCGTTCCTTCAACGCCTCCATCTCGGGCTGCAGTTCCTTCATCCGCGCCATGCTGACATAGGACTTGTACGCCAGCGGCAGCACCAGCACCTTCAGCACGAACGTGAGCCCGATGATCGCCAGCCCCATGTTGCCGATCAGCCCATGCAGCCAGTGCAGCACCGCAAAGATCGGCTTGGTGAAGAAAAAGAATAGTCCCCAGTCGATGCTGTCGATGAAGCCCGGAATTCCAGCATCGTTTTGATAGTTCCGAATGGTTTCCCATTCCTTTGCACCTGCAAACAGCCGGGATGTCGTGGTGCTCTTGCCACCGGCAGGCACGACGACGGTTTGCTGCCGTATCTCGGTCTGGTAGATGTCCGACGCCGTCACGTGCTTTGCCACGGCGGTGAACGGCTTTCCCTGTTCGGGGATCAGGATGGTCATCCAGTAGTGATCGGTGAAGCCAATCCAGCCGTCGGTTGTCGCTTCTTCCTTGATGGCCTTGCCAAGCTCAGGTGCATCCTCGTCCAGTTGGGCGAAGGTATCGCAGGAAAGCCAGGTCGAGCCGGTGTAGTCGCGTTCGCAAAGTTCGCCATTAACACGGCTGACCGCCCCCTCGTGGGCGACGAAGATGTGCTGAAGGTCGGTTGGCACGCCGTGCCGTGCGATCACCCCATAGGGCTGCAAGCTTACTTCGTTTGCCGATGTATTTTCGACTGTTTCGCTTACGGTGAACATGTAGTCGGCATCAACGGCGATTTCGCGCTTGAAAACCAAGCCCTTGCCGTTATCCCAGCGAAGGGTGACCGGCTGGCCAGGCGACAACGTGCCGCCTGAAGCAAGCTTCCACTCGGTGTTGGCACCAGGAACGTCTTCAAACGAGAGAGAGCCGCCGGGAACCCAACCGTAAAGCGCGTAATAGGCCTGCTTTTCCCCACCAACTGGCGACAGAAGTCGAACAGTTTCAGCGCTTGGCTGGATCGTCTGTCGGTAGGCTTTAAGCTTCAAATCATCGATCCGGCCACCAAGCATGGAAATTGAGCCGCTCAACTTGGGCGTATCGATCGTCAGGCGCGGGGCTTCCGGCACGGCTTCGGGCGCTTCGGGCTGACCGGCAACATCGCTGACTGCCGGGGTGGCGACATCAGCCGTCACCACAGCCGGCGTCAGCGGGGCCGGGGGGGCTTCTGGGGGCGGAAACAGCACGAACCAGACCAGAATGACAAGAAAACTGAGCGCTGTTGCCAGGATCAGGTTCTTGTTGTTGTTCTCTTCCATGAAGCCACCACCATGTCGAACGCCAGGATCAGCGGTGCTTCAACGACAGGGTGGGGCAAAGGTCAAGCGGTTTTGCCCCGAACCGCCGGGTCGGGGCGATCAATTCTCCTGCAATCAGCACCGACGCGGGGTCTGCAAAGGCGCCGGTCACCACAGACCCTCCCCGCTCAGGGCCACCCACACTTGCAGTATGCCGGTACCGCGGGGCCCCTTTGGCCGGGAACCAGCCCCGATCGACAAGCCACATGCCGTCGTCCGCTCCCCTGGCAGACGCCAGCATCAGTCCCGGTTTTGGCCCACCGCCGCTGTCCGCATGCGCACTGCGGGCCGGTGATCTACCTCGATACAGCCGTACCGGCCTCCGCCTGACCGCAGGCAGCGCCGAGCGCTTGCCGCAGGCGCAATCGCCTATCGCGCCTTTTGCCCGATGCGGGGGGTCGTGGCGATCCGCTCGATGTGGCGGCCCATCCACACCGTAACCTCGTCTGCCGGCATCGGGCGGGCAATCCCGTAGCCTTGCACATGGCGGCAGCCCAGTTGCGCCAGCATCGTGTGTTCCGCCGGGCTTTCCACACCTTCGGCCATTGTTTCCAGCCCAAGGCGTTCAGCCATTGACAGGATCGCGGCCACCAGCTTTTGCTGCTCGCGGTCCTCGTCGACCCCGGTCACAAAGCTGCGGTCAATCTTGAGACGGCGCAAGGCAAAGCGCCGGATCGAGGTGATCGAGGCATTCCCCGTGCCGAAATCATCCAGATCGATCCCGCAACCCATGGCCGCCAACGTCGCAATGTTGACCGCGATCATGTCATTCTCGGACGATGCCACCACAGTCTCCAGCACTTCGATCGTCAGCCGGTCGGTGGTCAGATCGAACCGGTCCAACTCCCATTTGAGCCGTTCCGGCAACTTCGGGTCATTCAGTTCCGCTGCCGAAAAGTTGACCGATACCGTCGGCACCGAAAAACCGGCCCGGTCCCAATCTGCCAGCGCCGACAAGGCCTCCGCCACCATCACCTGATTGAGACGCTCGCTTAGCCCGGTGCCCTCGATCACCGGCAGAAACTCGCCAGGCAGCAGGCATCCCCGGTCAGGATGGTACCAGCGGGCCAACGCCTCCATTCCCGAAATCGCACCGGTATCGGTTGATATCTGCGGCTGGAAATGCGCCTTGATCTGGCCATCCGCCAAGGCAATCTCGACCCCGTCGCGCAGCGCATCCCGGTTTACCTTGGCCCGGGCCATGTCGATTGAAAAGGCGCGGATCGCACCCGGACCATGCCGCCGCGCCTCATCAGCGGCAATCTGCGCCGCATCCAGCAGTGACCGGCCAGTCGGTTCAGGCGCGCGCCGCCCGTGGCAAAAGCCAATCGAACAGGTCACGTGAACAACGTCAGCCCGCGCCATGATCGGCTGATGCACCACCGCCTGAATGCGCCCCGCAATTTGCACCATGGTTTCAAGGTCAAGCCGGTACACCGGGGCCAGAACCACCACCAGACTGCCGTCTTCCAGCGCGGTCAAAGAATCGCCCAGCCGCATCGCGCCACGGACCCGGTCGTTGCAGCAGGCCAGAATCTCGGATTGCGTGGTACGGCCATAGCGGTCGATCAACCCGACCGGGTCATCGAACTGCAGCACGAAGCACGCCGTGGTGCGCCCCGCTTCGGCCTGCAATGCCATCACCGTGTCGAGGTCTTCGATCATCCGCGTGCCGCCCGTTGGCCCGCCCCCTGCGCCCTGCCCGACCAGGACCACAACCAAGGTCACCAATGGCAGACCCAGCGCAATCATCAGCAAAGCCCCTTCGCCGCCGATCCAGAATGCGGCCAGCGTCAACGCCGGCAGAAACACCAGAACCTCGGTCCGCCGGAAGCTGGAGATCGCCTGACGTAGGTATCCTATCATGCTGTCTGTTCCCGAAAGGTACGGACAAACTGTCCATGCCATTTGGGTCAAGCTAGATCGATGTTCCTGAGAAGTTCCTTAACGCTCACCCAGAAGTTGCGTCAAATTTTCTGTATCTGCTGCGATCTTGCCGCCAGCCATCAGGCCGGCGAAATCGAACAGCGTCGGGTCCGCCAGATGCGACGGGCGAACGTTCATCAGCGCGCGGAACATCACTTGCCGCCGCCCCGGCGTGCGCTGTTCCCAGCCGTCCAGCAATGCCTTGACCTGATTGCGCTGCAGCCCTTCCTGGCTGCCGCACAGATCGCAGGGAATGATCGGGTAATCCATCGCCTTGGCAAAGCTGTCGCAATCAGCTTCCGACACGAAGGCAAGGGGTCGGCACAACATCAGATCGCCCTCCTCGTTCACCAGTTTGGGCGGCATAGTGGCCAGCCGCCCGCCGTGGAACAGGTTCATGAAGAACGTCTCCAGCATGTCATCGCGGTGATGCCCCAGCACCACCGCAGAACACCCCTCCTCCCGCGCAATCCGGTACAGGTTACCGCGCCTCAGCCGGGAACAGAGCGCGCAATAGGTCTGGCCCTGGGGAACCTTCTCCATGACAATGGAATAGGTGTCGCGATATTCGATCCGGTGGGGCACGCCCATGCGGGTCAGAAACTCGGGCAGAACGGTCGCGGGAAAGCCCGGCTGCCCCTGATCAAGGTTGCAGGCCAACAGCTCCACCGGCAACAGCCCGCGCCATTTCAGTTCGTGCAGCACCGCCAACAGCGTGTAGCTATCCTTGCCACCTGACAGGCAGACCAACCAGCGCGCGCCCGGTTGCACCATGCCATAGGTTTCAATCGCGT
>NZ_JANMET010000358.1:0-3084 GCF_031377265.1 Tabrizicola sp.
AGTCAGCGGCACCAGAGCGGGCCGGGTGTCGGTCAGCGGCAGGCCAAAGCTTTCGGCGACGCGGTAGCCAAAGCCGGTGGCGCCCATCTTCGGGATCGACTTGCCGCCCGTGGCCACCACGACCGAAGCCGCCGTCTGCGCGCCCCTTGCGGTGTCAACGCGAAAGCCCAGCGGGCCGCGCGTGACTTCGCCGACGCTGCAACCAAGCCATAGGGTGACGCCCGCGCGATCCATATCGCGGACCAGCATCTGCACGACCTGCGTGGCGGAGCCGTCGCAGAACAGCTGCCCCAGCGTCTTTTCGTGCCATGCGATGCCTGCAGCGTCCATCCGGGCGATGAAATCCCATTGCGTGAACCGCTTTAGCGCCGAAAGGGCAAAGCGTGGATTGCGTGACAGAAAGCGGTCTGGCGCGATGCCGGTGTTGGTGAAGTTGCAGCGCCCGCCACCGGAAATGCGGATCTTTTCGCCTGGTGCCTTGGCGTGGTCGATGATCAACACGCGGCGGCCGCGCCGGCCCGCCTCGATTGCGGCCATCATGCCGGCCGCCCCTGCCCCGAGGATGATCGCGTCCCAATCCATGCGCCCGTCCTAGCCGCCGCCGCAACTGACGGCAAGTCGGGCAGAAAATCGCACGCTGCCCCCTTGCACCGCCATGGGGGCTTCGCTAAACACCGCCGCACGGTTGGGGCGTCGCCAAGTGGTAAGGCAGCGGTTTTTGGTACCGCCATTCCCAGGTTCGAATCCTGGCGCCCCAGCCAAAGTCCACATTTGCCGATGTGCCTTTGCCAGACCTGCCGACCCGACCAGCAAGGGCCCGCGCAGATCGACATGGCAGAGGCGCGGGGCGGACATGATCTGGGAAAGTGCGCCGTGACCCTTCGTATGCTTGGACTTGCCGCCGTCTTGCCGCTGTGCGCCTGCGTTGGTGCGACGAGCGACATGCTGCTGTATCCCCTGGAAGGCAAGATCGCGAATGCCGACCCGACACTGGTCATCGTCGCCACCGCAAAGAACACCAGCGGCACCTCCGGGCCGCTGACCTTTCGGCTGCCAGACCGGGTGAAATGCGAAGGCACCTGGAGTTCGCTGAGCCCCAAGGTGGTGTCACGGTCCAAGGGGCTGTCGCTGACCTGGAAAAAGACCGGCGGCGAAATCGGCACCGAAGTTGCCAGCGTTGCCGGCGTGAACAATGGCGAGATCTACGCCGTGTGCAGCGATGGGACCCGGGTACAGGGTACTTTCGTTGTGGGTTCGGGCACCGCCAGCGGCACCGGGCGGGCGACGGATACCAATGGAAATCTGTACAAGCTGTTGTTCTGAGGCCGCTTTCTACCGCATACCGACCGCGCGCCGCCCGATGGCCGAGATCGACACGGCGGCAAGGATGATCGCCCCCACCAGCACCTCGCGGACATAGCTGTCGACCTGCAGCTGGGTCAGGCCATTGTCCATCACCCCCAGCACGACCACCCCGGCCAGTGTGGCCAGCACCTTGGGCTGGCCATCGCGGGTCATCGTCATGCCAAGGAACACCGCCGCAATCGCCGTCAGCATCAGCCCGTCACCCTGCGTCGGGTTGGCAGATGCCACACGGCTGGCATACATCAGGCCCGCCACCGCCGCCCCGACCCCCGTGAACATGAACGCGGTCAGGCGCAGGCGGGTGACCTTGACGCCCGCCAGACGCGCGGCTTCGGCATTGCCGCCGATGGCATACAGGCGGCGGCCATAGCTGGTTTGTTCCAAGACCACCCAGACCACCGCCACCACTGCCAGCGACAGGATGGTTAGCCACGGCAGCACGGCGGGCTTGTCCGAAATCGTGCCGATCGTGATGCCGGTTCTGGCGAAATCCGCGAAGGCCTGCGGGATCACCTTGCCCGAGATTGTCTTGCCATCCGACACGAGGAACGCGGCCCCGCTGAAGATGGTCAGCGTGGCCAGCGTGGCCACAAACGGCAGGATGCCGAGCAGGCTGACCAGTGCCCCGTTCAGCGCGCCACCAATCAGGCCCACCGCCAGTGCCCCGGCCAGCGCCATCGGCACCCCATAGCCAAGGGTGAACAGCGCCGCCGCCGCCACCCCGGCCAGCGAGGCCATTGCGCCTACCGACAGGTCGAAATCGCCCATCACCATGACCACGGTCATCGCGCTTGCCACCACGATCAGCATCGCCAGTTGCTGGCTCATGTTCAGCCAGTTGCGCGGGGTCATGAAGGTATCGGGCAGCATCACCCAGAAGAACAGGATGATCGCCGCCATCCCGATCAGGGTGCCGTAACTGCGCAACAGATGCCCCATTCAGGCGGCCTCCCCGTCGTAAAGGGCGGCGAGCAGGCCCGCCTCGGTCAAGCCTTGCGTTGGCAGCGTGGCGGCGATGCGCCCGCCCTGCAGCAACGCGATCCGGTCGCAAAGACCGATCAGTTCCGGCAGATCGGAAGACGCGATGATCACCGCTGTCCCCGCATCGGCCAACGCCCGGATCAGGGCATAGATGTCGAACTTGGCCCCGACATCGACGCCGCGCGTCGGTTCGTCAAGCAGCAGCAGCTTTGGCCGGCCGGCAAGGGCACGGGCAAACAGCAGCTTTTGCTGATTGCCGCCCGACAGATCCGCCACCGCCTGAGCGGGGCTGCGCGCCTTCAGCCGAACCTCGGCTGCCTTTTGTGTGACCAAGGCCGCTTGGGCTGCGTGATCCAGAAACCCCGCATGCGACAACGCGCTCAGATGCGGCAGCGTCACCGTGCGCGACAGCGGTTGGCGCAGCATCACCCCTTCGGCACGCCGGTCGCGGGGCACATAGGCGATCCCTGCGGCCCAGGCGGCCTGCGGGTCGGCGGCCACGTCGAAGCCGTCTAGAACCACGCGGCCAGTGCGCGGAACGGCCCCGACCAGCGCCTTCAGCAACGCGTTGCGGCCAGACCCGGACAGACCGGCCAGCCCCAGCACCTCGCCCTGACCGACGGTGCAGGTGACGCCGCTCAGCGGAGGCGCGGACAGGGCGGTGATGCTCAGTACCACTGGCCTCATTGGCCGATCGGGGCGCGGGGGAAACAGGTCGCGCAACGCGCGGCCGGTCAT
>NZ_JANMET010000312.1:0-9174 GCF_031377265.1 Tabrizicola sp.
GGACCAACCAATCGGCAAGGTCCGTAGCCGTCGAGAACCCGCTGGCAGCGGCGGCCTTGAGCACGTCGCGATTGGCAGTCATGTCACCGACCATCCCGGTCATCGCGGCAAGGCCCAGCATCTGCGTATCAGCGGCGTCGAAAACCTGTTCCTTGTCTTCCTGCATGTCCTTGGAATAGGTCAGCGCCAGACCCTTCATGATGGTAAAAAGGGCAACGGTGGCGCCAAGGATGCGGCCAAGCTTTGCCCGCAGAAGCTCTGCCGCGTCGGGGTTCTTTTTCTGCGGCATGATGCTTGAGCCGGTGGTCCACCTGTCGGTCAAACGCACAAAGCGGAACTGGGCCGAGGACCAGATCACCAATTCCTCGGAAAAACGCGAAAGATGCATCGCGGTGATGCTGGCCGTTGCCAGAAACTCCAGCGCGAAATCGCGGTCGGAGACACTGTCCAGACTGTTCGCCGTGGGCCGGTCAAAGCCCAGCGCGCGCGCCGTCATCTGCCTGTCGATCGGGAATGAGGTGCCCGCCAGCGCCGCAGCCCCCAGCGGGCATTCGTTCATCCGCCGGCGCGCATCCTGAAACCGGCCACGGTCCCGCGCGAACATCTCCACATAGGCCAGCATGTGGTGGCCCCAGGTCACCGGCTGGGCGGTTTGCAGATGGGTAAAGCCGGGCATCACCCAATCGGCCCCCGCCTCGGCTTGTGCCAGAAACGCCCGCATCAACGCCTCAAGCCCGGTGATCGCAGCATCACACTGGTCGCGCACCCACAGCCGGAAATCGACGGCCACCTGATCATTCCGGCTTCGCGCCGTGTGCAACCGCTTGCCCGCTTCGCCGATGATTTCGGTCAACCGGCTTTCGATGTTCAGGTGGATGTCCTCCAATTCCACCCGGAACCGGAAATTTCCGGCCTCGATCTCTGACAACACCGTGAGAAGGCCTTCCCCGATCGCCTCGGCGTCCTTATTGGTGATGATGCCTGTGGCGGCCAACATCGCCGCATGGGCACGGCTGCCCGCGAGATCCTGCGCGTAAAGCCGCTGGTCGAACCCGATGGAGGCGTTGATCGCCTGCATGATGGCATCCGGACCAGCGGTGAAACGCCCGCCCCACATCTGGTTGGCGGTCTGATTGTTGGCGGTCTGGCTGTCGGGCAAAGCGGTCATCGGTCAGGCCTTTGAAGGGTGCAAACGTGCGGAAATATCTGGTTCTCCTCTACACGGCCTTGGCCATTGGTGCAAACGCGGCCCTTGCCGATGTGGCCAGCCTTCGCGAAGGCGATATGAAGAAGCTTGCCCTGCACGAAACGCCGGTTGCCGTGCCGGATGCGGTGCTGCTCGATGCTGATGATGCCCCTCACGCGCTGGCGGATTATCGGGGGAAATGGGTGGTGCTGAACTTCTGGGCGACATGGTGCGCGCCCTGCCGGACAGAGATGCCGTCGCTGGACCGGCTGCAGGCAGCGATGCCGGATCTGGTCGTGTTGCCGGTGGCGACAGGCCGCAATGCGGTTGCCGGCATCGAACGCTTTTACGCCGAGGCCGGCGTGGTAAATCTGCCGGTATTGCGGGATGTGAAGTCTGAACTGTCGCGCGCGATGGGTGTGCTTGGCCTGCCGGTGACGGTGATCCTGAACCCTGAGGGGCAGGAAGTTGCCCGGCTGATCGGCGATGCGGAATGGGACAGCGCAAATGCCCAGGCGGTGCTTGCCGCCTTGATGGACCGCTGAGCCGCTTGCTGCGTGAAATGGGCGTGAATTCCTGACTACAGCCAAACTCGGACTTGCCGCGAATCGGCCTTCGGGTGGATATTCGGGTCACCTGCCACCGCTATTTGGCGTGGCAGGACTGGATTTTTCGTCTGCAACTTTTGATCGGAGATCTGCGGTTTTTCATCAGGGAATTGTGCAATGACCATTCTGGAACTTCAGAAGGCCCTCAAATCGAAGGGTTTTGATCCCGGCCCCGTGGACGGTATTGCCGGACCGAAGACCCGCTTTGCCGTTCGTGCCTTTCAAGCCAAGAACGGGCTTGAGGTTGACGGCATTGCCGGACCGAAAACCATCGCGAAGCTGACTGGAAAGTCGGGCGGCGGCGCTGCGGCAACCACATCGGCCGCAGCTGCGGGCGATATTCCCGCCGATCTGCCCTGGTTGAACGAAGCCAAGCGCCTGATCGGCACCACCGAGGTCCGCGGGCCGGGCAACAACCCCGACATCCTGGCAATGGGCCAAGCCGGCGGAATTCGCGTGTCGGACGACGAGACGCCGTGGTGCGGCCTGTTCGTCAGCCATTGCATCGCGTCCACCCTGCCCGATGAGGCGATGCCCGCAAACCCGCTCGGCGCCCGCCAATGGCTGAAGTTCGGTCGCGACGTGTCGCCGCAGTTCGGATCGACCCTGGTGTTCTGGCGCGAATCGCGCGAAAGCTTCAAGGGCCATGTCGGATTCTATTGGGCAGAGGATGATCTGCATTTTCATGTGCTTGGCGGCAACCAGTCAGATTCTGTCAGCGTCACCCGGGTTGCGAAATCACGGCTTCTGGGCGCGCGCTGGCCACAGACCGTTGCCCCGCGCAACATGCGGCGGCTGGTGACAGGGGCGACGATTTCGATCTCCGAGAACGAGCAATAGCGGCTGGCGCGGGAACGGTCTTACAGATCAAACGTTGCGAACACCGGCGCATGGTCTGAGGGCTGTTCCCACCCGCGCACCGGGCGCAAAACGCGGCTTTCGTGGCTTGCATCAATGATGTCGGGCGTGGCCCAGATGTGGTCAAGCCTGCGGCCCTTGTCGGCCATGTCCCAGTCTGGCGAACGATAGCTCCACCAGCTGTATAGCTTGCCATCGGGAATGTCCTTGCGGGTCACATCCTGCCAGCCGCCCGCGTCCATCAGCGCGCCAAGATGCGCCACTTCAATCGGCGTGTGGCTGACGATCTTCAGCAGCGCCTTGTGATCCCAGACATCATCTTCGCGCGGAGCGATGTTCAGATCACCAACCAGGATGGCACGGTCGGGGCGTTCCCAGTGAAAGTGATCGCGCATCTCGGTCAGAAAATCGAGCTTCTGGCCGAACTTCACATTCTCCTCCCGGTCAGGAATGTCGCCCCCCGCCGGGACATAGCAGTTGTGGATCGTGACCCCGTTTTCCAGCCGCGCCGCCACATGCCGGGCATGACCAAGCTGGGCGAAATCCTTGTCCCCGGCATCGACGATCGGCAGCTTCGACAGGATCGCCACGCCATTGTAGCCCTTTTGCCCACGCGCCACGATGTACCGGTAGCCAAGCGCCTGGAACTGCCCGAGCGGGATATTCTCCACCGGGCTTTTGCATTCCTGCAGGCACAGGATGTCGGGGCCTTCTTCGGTCATCAGCCGCGCCACCAGACCTTCACGCAGGCGGACGGAGTTGATGTTCCAGGTGGCGAGGGTGAAGGGCATCTGGCGGCTCCGGCTGTGATGACGGTCGACCCTAAGGCCGACCGCTCCAAGGCTCAAGGGCCAAGGCGGATTAGTCGGTCACGGTGAAGACGCCAAGTTCGCAAAGATCCTGTTCTTTGGTGAGTTCTTCACCCGCATCGGTGACAAAGCGAAGATCGTAATCGCACACCTCAAGGCCATCGGCGATGGTCACATCGCCAGACACGCCAGGTTCAACCCCGTCAACCATCAGGATGTTTTCACCCCAGAGATCTTCACCAACCGGCGAGACATACATCTCGGCAATCGTAGAGGAGCTGTCGTTGACAAGCGTGAAGACAAGGTCTTCACAAAGGGCCGGGGTCGCGACGACAATAGCGATGGCGGCAAGAACGGTACGCATGGAATTCTCCGATAGGGAAACCGCAGCCTGTCTGCGGCATGGCTGCTTATAGACCGGCAATTGTGGAAACTGAAAGGCAGCCACGAGCCAATCACCGGCAAGACCGGCAAGCTTCGGTCGTTGTGACGGGGCCATGGCGAATGGCTGGTTCTCACCAAAAAAAGGCCGGGCAAGAAGCCCGGCCAGGTCCAACAGGGAGGTGTCACGCCATAACCCCGACGCGACAAGGGGGACTGTTTGCATAACCTGTGCGTGACTTTAGAGTACCTTTAGAATCCGGCAACAATAAGCCCTAATGGGAAAGATTTTGCGGCTGTTGCATGTCTGCCCCGCTTTATCTGCAACCTCAATGGCTCTTGCTCAATCGGCGTCGGCTGCTCTGTCTTGCAATACGTCCAGCGCCTCAAGGTCGACCTGGCAGGTCAGCCGCACTTCCATGGCGCAACCGCAGATTGCAGGATCGGCGACCGGGTCACTGGTATCTCTCTGCCAACCCAGCTCGACAAGCAACGAAGGGCTCAGCGCGCCCCAGACAAAGGCAGGCAGTGCCATTCGCGGCAGGACCTGCGCAATTGCCATCGAGGCAACCATAGGCGTCTGGCCAGTCACTTGGCCTGCAAGCATCGCATCAGACCACGCTGGGGCACCGATCCCCAAACTCACCGCAAGCCATAGCGTCAGGCGTAAGGCACGACGATGCGCCGCAGGCTTAGGGATTCTCTTGGATAATGCGGGCCTTTGCATGACTATCTCCCCCCAGGATGAACCGACTCGCTGTCTAACATTGAACGCTTCCGTTCACTATTTCAAGCAATAACTGAACGCATCCGTTTGCTTATTGCGCAATGGTGTAGGACGGGTCATGATCAAAGCATGATGACGCCCGACCAATCTGCAATTCACCAATCAGCTAACGCGCGACCGGACGAAATCCGTCGCCCTGCTCCCGGCCGCCCGCCAGATGCAGCCAAGCGTCGGGCGATCCTGGCCGCGACCCGATCAGTTTTTCTGGCATCCGGCTTTGACGGGCTGTCAATCGAGGCGGTCGCGGCGCAGGCCGGGGTGTCCAAGGTAACCGTCTACAATCAGTTCACCGATCGGGCCGGCCTGCTGACCGCGCTCTGCGCCGCCGAAAGCGAATGGATGGAGGCGACGTTGGGTGATGTCTGGTTCGCCTGCGGCAGCTTTCGCGCATATCTTACTGCGGGATGCCAGCGATTGATGGCATTCCTGTCGCGACCCGACGTGATGAACTTTGATGCCCAGATGCAACTGGGTGCCAAGACGCATGGTCATTTGGTCAAGGCATTCTTTGCGGCCGGGCCCGCGAAACTGCAAAAGATCTTGCACCGCACGATGATTTCTGCGGTGGCCGATCAGGCGATCACCGATGCCCCGGTAGACGAAATGACCTCTACCCTGATCGCCCTGCTGTACGCCACGCAACCCGCAGAGGTTCGCTTTGGCCTGTCGCCGCCGCTTGAGGATGCAGCACGCGACGCTGCGGTTGCCTTGGCGGTGTCGCGCTTCTTGCGCCTGTACGCACCGTAAAAAGACCCGGCGCGATGCGCAAGGCAACGGCCGGGCCAGGTCCAACAGGGAGGATGCCGTGCCATAACCCCGACACGGACAAGGGGATCTGTCAGGCGACCAGCCGGTAGCCGCCGCTTTCGGTGACCAGAATGCGCGCATTCGAAGGATCGGGCTCGATCTTCTGGCGCAGGCGGTAGATGTGGGTTTCCAGCGTATGGGTGGTGACCCCGGCGTTATAGCCCCAGACCTCGTGCAGCAGCACATCGCGGGCAACGACACCCTGACTGGCGCGGTAAAGAAACTTCAGGATGTTCGTCTCTTTTTCGGTCAGGCGGATTTTCTTGTCCTTCTCGTCGACCAGCATTTTCTGGGCGGGCTTGAAGGTGTAGGGGCCCATCTGGAACACCGCGTCTTCGGATTGTTCGTGGGTCCGCAGCTGGGCACGAATGCGCGCCAGCAGCACCGGGAATTTGAACGGCTTGGTCACATAGTCATTGGCGCCGGAATCCAGCCCCAGAATGGTGTCGCTGTCGGTGTCATGGCCGGTCAGCATCATGATCGGGCACTTGACGCCACCCTTGCGCATCCGGCGGCACAGCTCGCGGCCATCGGTGTCGGGCAGACCCACGTCGAGGATCACCAGATCGTACAGCGCCGCTTTCGCCTTTTCCATGCCTTCGGCACCGGTACGGGCCTCGAACACGTCGAAGTCTTCGGTCATCACCAACTGTTCGCTCAGCGCCTCGCGCAGATCGTCATCATCGTCCACCAGCAGGATTTTGCGAAGTTGAGCCATGGGAGCCTCCGTTGCCGTTGGAGGACAGATGCGCCTCGATCACAAAGCCTGCAAGATTTGCAACACAGTTCTCACGCGGACGTGTGGCCCTGCGGCAGAATGTTTCAATTCCGTCATCCGACAGGTATGGGTTGAGCGCAGGAGAAGACGATGACACTGGCCCCGACCATCCTTGAACGGCTGACCCGCGCGCGTGGCGATCTGCGCATGGGTGTGCCGGTTGTGCTGACCGGCGGCGGTGAAGCAGCCCTTGTGGTGGCGGTCGAGGCGCTGACGGACGCCCGTCTTGCCACCCTGCGCGGCTTTGGCGTGCCGGTTCTGGCCATCACCTCGCGGCGGGCGGAAACGTTGAAGGCGCGCGCCTATGATGGCGATCTGGCCCGCATCGCCTTGCCGGCAGATGCCGCGATGGGCTGGTTGCGCGCGCTGGTCGACCCCAAGGATGACCTGCGCGTTCCCATGAAAGGCCCGCTGCAATCGCTGCGCGACGGCCCGGCAGACCTGCACCGCGCCGCGATTGCCTTGGTCAAGGCGGCGCATCTGTTGCCTGCTGCGGTGCTGGTGCCGGTGAGCAAGGCGCTGTCGCTGGCAGCGGACAACGCGCTAACCCTGCTGACGCTGGAAGAAATCGGACAGACGCTCTCCGCGCTGTCGCCAATGGTCGATGTGGTGTCGGCGAAAGTGCCACTGGTCGCCAGCCAGGCCGGTCGTGTCCACATCTTCCGCCCCGAAAATGGCACCGAAGACCACTATGCCATCGAAATCGGCAAACCCGACCGGGATCTGCCAGTTCTGGCGCGGCTGCATTCGGCCTGTTTCACCGGCGATGTTCTGGGCAGCCTGAAATGCGACTGCGGGCCGCAATTGCGCGCCGCACTGGCGCAGATGGGGGCCGAGGGCGCGGGGGTGCTGCTCTACCTCAACCAGGAAGGGCGCGGCATCGGGCTGGCCAACAAGATGCGGGCCTACAGCCTGCAGGACCAGGGGTTTGACACCGTCGAGGCCAACCACCGGCTGGGCTTTGAGGATGACGAGCGCGATTTCCGCATCGGTGCCGATATCCTGCGCCAGATGGGCTTCAAATCCGTGCGCCTGATGACCAATAACCCGAAGAAGATCGCGATGATGCAGGGCTGCGGGTTGATCGTCACCGAACGCGTTGCCCTGCATGCGGGCGAAAACCCGCAAAACGCGCTGTATCTGCGCACCAAGGCCGACAAATCCGGCCACCTGCCGTAGCGGATCATTCCTTGCGCGGTTGCGTCAGGCGGCACTTGCGGACATGCACTTCGAGCCTTGGGCCACCACGTTCCGGGGGGCGTCCGTCGAAATAGCGCTTTTCCCAGATTTGCCGCAGCGTCTCGGCGTCGCCGGCAGCGTGGCGCTCCAGAAACGAGGCGCGCTTCTCGCGCCAGACCTCACATTCGGCCTTCAACTCCGGATTGTCGGCCAGTTTGCGCACCACCGGATCCACCTCATCCAGCTTGTAATGCTGCGAGGGCGTGATGAAGCAGAATGGCTCGTCCTTTTCGAACCGGATCCGGCCGGGCCGCGTCATCTGCCAGTTCATCGTAAACGGAAACGGCAGCCAATCCGTTTCAACCAACGCGGCCAGGGCCTGAATTCAGTCCTTGATGTGGTTCGGCGCGCCCATCGTCCACAGCGCCCAGCCGGGCGCGGTGCGGAACAGATAGCCGGTGTGAAAGGTCAGGATGCCGCCACCGAAATGCGGGATGGCAAAGCCCTTCGCCTCATCCGATACGGTGATCGCGGTGGGCTTGGTGCCGCCGTCCCATTCCGCCTCGAACGTCATCGGGCAGCGGATTTCCCAGCCCGATGTGTTGGCCATGACCAACGGCAGACAGCGATAGGGAAACCGGATGTTGAACGGATCCATCCAGTCGCGACCCGGCTCACCGGCGACCAGCGCGGGCGGTTCGTCTTTCAACACATAGCAATCTAGCCGCATGCTCGGATCCTGTCCCTGGCTGGCGTTTTGATCGGACTGGCATTTTGATCGGACTGGCCAGATTGAACTCTGAACCGGAACCTGCTCAAAGCACGATGGCAATGCCAAGTGCAGAGGATCAGATGACGCCTGCCGACATCACCGTCACCCGCTGGGGCGTGCGCTTTTTGCACCGCCGCTTTGCTTGCACGGTGGGACGGGCGGGCATCGTTGCGCCGCGCGCCAAACGGGAAGGCGATGGCGCCACGCCCGCCGGGGTGCACCGGATTGTCGGCATGCTCTACCGTCCCGACCGGATGGCGCGGCCCGCCGACTGGGCGCTGCCCATCGGGCCTGCGGACTTGTGGTCTGATGACCCAAAGGACGAAGACTATAACCTGATGGTCCGCGCGCCGCACCGTTTCAGCCACGAACGCTTGCGCCGAGCAGACCCGATGTATGACCTGATCCTGATCACTGACTGGAACTGGCCGCAATCAGTGGCCGGGCGCGGCTCGGCGATCTTCGTGCACGCCTGGCGTCGCCCGCATGCCCGAACGGCCGGCTGCGTCGCGCTGTCCCCCGCAGCGCTGCGCTGGATCGCCCCGCGCATCACCCACGGGACACGGCTGATCATCAGGGGTTGAGCCCTCTTTCCAAAACGCTTTGGACACCCTAATCTTGGCCCGGGAACAGGGAGGATGACCATGGCCAAAGCGCCGTCCACAGCGGATGACGACCTGTTTGACCTGCGTCTTGCCCGGTCTGCCCCCGATCTTTGGCCGATGCTTGATACGCTGTATGGCCATCGCGAAGATTACGCCGGCTTCCGCGCCTCGCTGCTCAAGGTGTTGCGCAAGGGCTGGAACGACCGGCCCGCCGACCTGAAGCGCCTCGATCTGCAGCGCGATCTGGAGCCGGACTGGTTTCAGCGCCCGGATATGGCCGGCTATGTCTTCTACATCGACCGGTTCAACGGCTCGCTGCACGGCATTCTTGAAAAGCTCGATTATCTTCAGGATCTTGGCATCACCTATGTCCACCTGATGCCCTGCCTGAAACCCCGCCCCGG
>NZ_JANMET010000372.1:0-7659 GCF_031377265.1 Tabrizicola sp.
GGCGCGCAGGCGCGGATCGACCGGGCGATGGATGTGGCGATCAACCGCGAGAGCGAGCGGCTGAACAACGGGTTGGCGTTTCTTGCGACGACCGGGTCGACCGCGCCGTTCATCGGGCTGTTCGGCACGGTTTGGGGCATCAAGCATAGTTTCGAGCAGATCGCGATCAGCCAGAACACCAACCTTGCTGTCGTGGCCCCCGGTATTGCCGAGGCGCTGCTGGCCACGGGCGTCGGCCTGATCGCGGCAATCCCGGCAGTGGTGTTCTACAACAAGCTGAATTCCGACAGCGAGCGCATCCTTGGTGGCTACGAGAGCTTTGCTGACGAGTTCGCGACGATCCTGTCACGCCAGCTGGACGCCTGAGCCGTGGGCGCGGGTGTCATCAAGGGTGGCGGAGGCGGGCGGCGGGGACGCAGGCGCGGCAAGGCGGCTGCGATGAGCGAGATCAACGTGACGCCTTTCGTGGACGTGATGCTGGTGTTGCTGATCATCTTCATGGTGGCCGCACCGATGCTGACCGTGGGCGTGCCGGTCAACATGCCGAATACCGCCGCCAGTGCACTGCCGACCGAGCAGGAGGAGCCGCTGACCATCACCATGACTGCGGATGGGCTGCTGATGATCCAGAACACCGAAGTGGCCGACGGCGAGATGATCCCGAAACTGCAGGCAATTGCGGCAGAGCGGACGTCGAAAAAAGTGTTCCTGCGCGCTGACGGCGCGATCCCGTATGAGCGGGTGGCGCAGGTCATGGGCGCTTTGAACGCCGGTGGGTTCAACGAGATCGGGCTGGTTACCGACGCCGAAGGGCCTGCCTTCGGTGGCGGCGGCTGAGGCGTCATGGACCCGAACGTGGACAGGGGCACGCTCTTTTCCGGCATCGGGCACGCGGCGCTGCTGCTTTGGGTCGTGCTGGGGGATTGGCTGTTTCAGGCGAGCCCGGCGCAAGAGGTGATCGTCACGCAAGTATCGATGATGACCAGCAAGGAATTCGACGCGATGCAGGCATCGACGCCGAAGCCGCAGCCGAAGCCTGAGGTGGTGCAACCGGAACCGGAACCGGTGGTTGAACCGGAGCCGGAGCCGGAAGTCATTCCAGAACCGGAACCGTTACCGGAACCCGAACCGTTGCCAGAACCTGAACCGTTGCCAGAGCCACAGCCACAGCCAGAATCTGACCTGCCGACCGCGGCGGAAGAGCAGCCGCTGCCGTCCACTTCGACCGAAGAGCAACCGGCACCGAAAGCTGCAGACATCGTCGCCCCTGACCCGGTTGAGGTGCCAGACGAGGCCGAGACCGCCGACACCCCGACCCCAGCGGTAAGTGATCAGCCGGCGGATGCACCCGTGGTGGAACAGCCCCCAACCGAAGAGACGGTGGCCGAAGACACGGGCGACGTCCTGCTGACCGAAGCCAATCAGGATCAGACAGAAGCGACGGGCATGACCACCTCGCCGCGCCCTAAGGTCCGGCCCGTGCCGCCGACCGAAGAACTGCCGCCAGAGCCGCCTGCCGAGGAACAGGTGGCGAGCGCCGAGCCCACGCCGGATGAAGCCCCCGTCGAAGAGCCGGTTCAGGACACCGCGAACGAAAATGCAATCGCCGCAGCGCTGGCCGAAGCGACCGCCGAGGAAACCAGCGCCGAGCCCGCAAGTGCCGACTTGCCGCAGGGCCCGCCGCTGTCGGGTGGGGAGATGGGTGACATCTCAAGTGCCATTGCACGCAAGTGGAACCTTGGTGCGTCGTCTTCGGATGCGCTGCGCACAAAGGTGGTCATTCGCGTCAGTTTCTCGCCGGATGGCAAGCCTACGAACTTTGAACTGATCGAGTCCGATGGCCCGACCGAAGCGGCGATCAGCAATCTTTTCCAGACCGCGAAACGGGCTGTCACGCGGGCCTATAGCGACGGCGGACTTCCGCTGCCAGAGGGCAAGTACGAGACGTGGCAGGTGCTTGATCTGGTATTCGATGCGAAGGGGATGGCGCTCAGATGATGTCGGAACCGAAACCCTCGGGGGGTTGTTTCATGCAAGCGTTCCCCCTTACTCCCCGCGCCCCGCACGGGCAAAAACATAAGAAACGGAGCACGAGGCCGATGAGAACAGTTTTCCAAACCCTGATGGCCGTGGCGTTGGGCCTTTCGCTGAGCGGCGTTGCTCCGGTGATCGCACAGAACGCGCCGCCGCGTATCGTGATCGGTCCGGGCGTGATTGAACCGATGCCAATAGCGATCACCGCGTTTATCGACGAAGGCGGTGCGGGAGACTACGCGCGCGAGATCAGCCGGGTGGTACAGTCGGACCTTGAGGGCACCGGGTTCTTCCGGGCGATCCCGGAGGATGCGCATATCAGCCGGATCACCAGTTTCGACAGCCCGGTGGCGTTTGAAGACTGGAAGGCGATCAATTCTCAGGTGCTGGTGACAGGGGCGGTTTCCGTCTCGGGTGACCGGATCACGGTGAAGTTCCGCGCCTATGATGTGTTCAACGGCACCACGCTGGAAGGGGCGGCACTGCAGTTTGCCGGCACCACGCAAGGCTGGCGGCGGATGGCGCACAAGGTGGCGGATGTGGTCTATGCCAAGATCACCGGCGAGGGCGGTTATTTCGACAGCCGGGTGGTGTTCGTGTCCGAGTCCGGCCCCAAGAACGAACGTCTGAAGCGGTTGGCCGTGATGGATTACGACGGGGCAAACGTGGCCTACCTGACCGACAGCGCGACGATTGTGCTGGCGCCACGGTTTTCGCCGACGGGGGACCGGATCCTGTACACCAGCTATGAGAGCGGTTTTCCGCGGATAACGCTGATGGATGTGGGCAGCCTTGAGCGGCGGTCGCTGGATGAACAGCCGGGCACGATGACTTTCGCACCCCGGTTCAGCCCGGATGGCGGCACGGTGGTGTTCAGCCTTGAACGCGGTGGCAACACCGACATCTATGCGCTGAATGTCGGCTCTGGCGGGCTGACCCAGCTGACCAACGCGCCGTCTATCGAGACCGCGCCAAGCTTTAGCCCGGATGGCAGCCAGATCGTCTTCGAAAGTGACCGCTCCGGCACGCCGCAGGTCTATGTGATGCCAGCAAGCGGCGGCGAGGGGCAGCGGATTTCGAACGGGCAGGGCCGCTACGGCACCCCGGTCTGGAGCCCGCGTGGCGACCTGATTGCGTTCACCAAACAGAACGCCGGGCGGTTCCATATCGGTGTGATGCGGTCTGACGGCAGCGAAGAGCGTTTGCTGACCGCGTCTTTCCTGGACGAGGGCCCGACCTGGGCTCCGAATGGCCGGGTGCTGATGTTCACCCGCGAAACCAGCGGCGCGGGCGGGCAGTCTTCGTTGTGGTCGGTGGACATCACAGGGCGCAACCTGAAGCAGATCCCGACGGAAGGCCCGGCATCAGACCCTGCCTGGTCACCACTTTTACCCTGAAACGTGACCCGCAGCCGATTCCCACGGCGGCGGAAAACTGTTAGAGTCCACGCAATCGAGCCAATAAGAAGGAAGAAATCCATGATGTTTGCACCTAAAGTCGTACTTCTGGTGGCGGCCCTTGGCCTTGCAGCCTGCAAGAGTCCTGATCGCTATGGGCAGGGCGGGGTGGATGGACCCGGTGGCGTTGGCGGTACCGGGATCGACACGACCGGTCTGGGTGACCCGAACAACCCGGCGTCAATTGCCTATTTCAACCAGTCGGTCGGCGACCGGGTGCTGTTTCAGGTGGATCAGTCGACCCTGACCCCAGAAGCCCGCACCGTCCTTGCGGGTCAGGCGCAATGGCTGATGACCAATGCGGGCTATGCCGCGATCATCGAAGGCCATGCCGACGAACAAGGCACGCGGGAATACAACCTGGCGCTGGGTGCGCGGCGCGCGGCGGCGGTGCAGAACTTCCTGATCAGCCAGGGCGTGCCCGCAAACCGGATGCGCACGGTCTCCTACGGCAAGGAACGCCCGATCGAAGTGTGTTCGACCGAGGAATGCTATTCCAAGAACCGCCGCGCCGTGACGGTGTTGTCGGCTGGCGCAGGGGTCTGACGCGATGCGGATGCTTCGCCTGATCGTGATTGTGATGCTGCTTCCGGTCGGCGCTTTCGCGCAGGACCGGGCGCAGACGCTGGCTGATATCCGCACCGAACTGGCTGCGCTTGCGGCCGAGTTCAACGCGCTGAAGGCTGAGCTTGTCTCTTCGGGGGCGGCCGCCAGTGGCGCTGCGGGCGGCGATGCGTTGCAACGCATGGACACGATCGAGGCGGAGCTTGCGCGCCTGACCTCGCGCACTGAGGAGGTTGAGCTGAAGCTGAACCGGGTGGTTTCGGATGGTACCAACCGGCTGGGCGATCTGGAATACCGGCTGTGCGAGGCGACCGAAGGCTGCGATCCGGCCACGCTGGGGGAAACCTCGGTTCTGGGTGGGGATGCCGGGGCAGCCCCAGTGGTTGCCGATCCGGTTGCCGTCATCGGATCGGATACGGGCACTGGCGGGGCGGAACTGGCGGTCGGCGAGCAGGCGGATTTTGACCGCGCCAAGGAAACCTTTGCCAGCGCCGACTATCGCGGAGCCGAGGCGATGCTCGCGACGTTTGTCCAGTCCTATCCCGGTGGGCCGTTGACCCAGGAGGCGCATTACCTGCGTGGAGAGGCGCTGACGTCGCTTGGCGAAACCTCGAACGCGGCGCGGGCGTATCTGGAGGCGTTTTCGGGCAACCCGGATGGGCCGTTTGCACCTGACGCGCTGTTGAAACTGGGCGAGGCGCTGGGGGCTTTGGGCCAGACGCCGGAAGCGTGCGTGACGTTGGCCGAGGTTGGCACGCGCTATGCAGGCAGCATTGCAGCGACGCAAGCGGGGGTCGCGATGCAGGGACTGGGGTGCCAGTAGACCATGGCGATGCCCGGCTTGTCGGGCTGATCAGGGCGACTGTTCCTGCGGACCAGATTGTCGGTGTGGCGCTTTCGGGCGGCGGGGATTCCGTCGCCCTTTTGCATGTGCTGCGACACGCCGGAGTACGGGTGGAAGCGGTCACCGTCGATCACCGCCTGCGCCCAGACAGCGCTGCCGAGGCGGCTGCGGTCGCCGCAGACTGCAGGGCGCTCGCGGTGCCACATATGGTGCGGGTCTGGGACCATGGGGCCGTCAGCGGAAATCTGATGGATCAGGCGCGGCGTGCGCGGATGGCGCTGATCGCCGATTGGGCGCGGAGGCGCGGGATCGGCGTGGTGGCGCTTGGCCATACCCGCGATGATCAGGCGGAAACGCTGCTGATGGGGCTGGCACGCGCGGCAGGGATCGACGGTCTGTCAGGGATGCGCCGCAGTTGGACCGAGGGTGGGGTGCGGTTCATCCGCCCGTTGCTGAAGGCCGGGCGTGAGGAGCTGCGAGACTGGCTGCGTGCTGCGGGTATCGGCTGGATCGATGATCCGACCAACGACAATGACCGATTCACAAGGGTGCGCGCGCGGGCGGTGTTACGGGCGCTGACCCCCTTGGGGATCACCACGGAAGGGCTGGCATCGGTGGCCACACACCTTTCCCAAGCTCAAGCGGCGCTGGAGGCACAAATGGCCGTGGCAGCCGATCAGGCGCTGCGGGAAGAAGCGGGATCGCTGGTTCTGGACCGGGCGGCATTTCTGGCGCTGCCCGATGAAGTGCGGCGGCGGCTGATCGTGGCGGCAATTCTGTGGGTATCGGGGGCCGATTATCCACCGCGCGGCGATGCCGTGGCCCGGGTGGACGCAGCAATCGCCAGGGGCGCGCAGGCGACCCTTTGGGGATGCCGGCTTGGCACGGGTCCGCGCTTCTTGCGCGAAGCAAAGGCTGTGTCTGCGGTTGTAGCGACCCCGGATCAGCTTTGGGACGGGCGCTGGGTTGTCGAAGGCCCCGTCACCTCCGATCTTGAAGTGCGCGCCCTCGGGGTGGCCGGGCTGCGCCAATGCCCGGACTGGCGCAAAAGCGGCCTGCCGCGCGAGGTACTGGCGGTGACCCCAGCAATCTGGCGCGGTGAAACCCTGATTGCGGCTCCGTTGGCGGGCTGTCCAAACGGCTGGTCGGCGCGGATCGCCGCACCCATTCACCTTTTCGGACTATCGCATTGAACCCTCGCTGCGAATGTCTATCTTAGAGACCAAGACCGCACCCCAGCCGGGGATGCGGATCATTTGGGAGAGGCTTCGTGGGCAACGCACGAAATATCGCATTCTGGGTCGTGCTTCTGGTGCTGATCATGGCGCTGTTCCAGCTGTTTTCCGGTGGGCAGGCGACGATGTCTTCGCGCTCGCTGACCTATTCGGATTTCATCGAACGGGTGGATGCGGGCCAGGTGGCCAGCGTCACGCTGGATGGCGAGCGGGTGATCATCAAGGGCAAGGATGGCAACACCTATGTCGCGATCAAGCCTGATGGCGAAGTTCTGACCGACCGTCTGATCGCCAAGGGCGTTGGCGTGCAAGCCGAAGAGCAGCAGCAGTCCGGCATCATGTCGCTGCTGTCGCTGTGGCTTCCGTTCCTGGTGCTGATCGGTATCTGGTTCTTCTTCATGAACCGGATGCAGGGCGGCGGGCGTGGCGGGGCGATGGGCTTTGGCAAATCGCGTGCCAAACTGCTGACCGAAAAGCAGGGCCGGGTGACGTTTGATGACGTCGCAGGGATTGACGAGGCCAAGGAAGAGCTGGAAGAGATCGTTGAATTCCTGCGCAACCCGCAGAAGTTCAGCCGTCTGGGTGGCAAGATTCCAAAGGGCGCACTGCTGGTAGGCCCTCCGGGCACCGGCAAGACATTGCTGGCGCGGGCAATTGCCGGCGAGGCAGGGGTGCCGTTCTTTACGATTTCGGGTTCCGACTTTGTGGAGATGTTCGTCGGCGTTGGCGCAAGCCGCGTGCGCGATATGTTCGAACAGGCCAAGAAGAATGCGCCCTGCATCGTGTTCATCGACGAGATTGACGCCGTCGGCCGCGCACGTGGCGTCGGCATGGGCGGTGGCAATGATGAGCGTGAGCAGACGCTGAACCAGTTGCTGGTGGAAATGGACGGCTTTGAGGCGAATGAGGGCGTGATCATCGTCGCGGCCACCAACCGCAAGGACGTGCTGGACCCCGCATTGCTGCGGCCCGGGCGGTTTGACCGCACGATCCATGTGCCGAACCCCGACATCAAGGGTCGCGAGAAGATTCTGAATGTGCATGCCCGCAAGGTGCCGCTAGGCCCGGATGTCGATTTGCGCACGATTGCGCGCGGCAGCCCCGGCTTTTCGGGCGCCGACCTGATGAACCTGGTGAACGAAGCGGCGCTGCTTGCCGCCCGCACCGGGCGTAGGTTCGTGACGATGATCGACTTTGAAAGCGCCAAGGACAAGGTGATGATGGGCGCGGAACGCCGGTCGATGGTGCTGACCGATGAAGACAAGGAAATGACCGCCTACCATGAGGCTGGTCACGCGATTGTCGGCATCAGCCTGCCGAAATGCGACCCGGTCTACAAGGCCACGATCATTCCGCGCGGCGGTGCGCTTGGCATGGTGATGAGCCTGCCCGAAATGGACCGCAACTCGTGGCACAAGGACCAGATGAAACAGCGGCTGGCCATGGGAATGGCCGGAAAGGCCGCCGAAATCATCAAATGGGGCGAGGACAGCGTGTCCAGCGGGGCCAGCGGCGATATTCAAAG
>NZ_JANMET010000390.1:0-2192 GCF_031377265.1 Tabrizicola sp.
ATTGGTCCAGACGCAGCACTGGCCCGCGCCGGACGTTAAGCCCAGGTTTGAACGACCGAGGCACGCCCGGTTCAATTTCTCAAATCTGCGGAGAATATTCATGCACGCTACCATTGCCCCCAACCCCTTTGCCCCCACCCCTGATTTCGCCGCGCTGAAGACACGTCAGCAAGGCGCTTGGGCTGCGGGGGATTATGCGGTGATCGGCACCACGTTGCAGATCGTCGGCGAAACCCTGTGCGAGGCGATGGACCTGCGCGCAGGCCAGACCGTGCTGGATGTCGCCGCCGGCAACGGCAACGCAACCCTGGCAGCCGCGCGCCGCTGGTGCGAGGTGACCTCGACCGACTACGTACCTGCCTTGCTTCTCCGTGGCCGTGCCCGCGCCGAAGCCGAACACCTGATGGTGACCTTTGCCACTGCCGATGCAGAAGACCTGCCATTTGACGACGCCAGCTTTGACGCTGTCCTGTCGACATTTGGCGTGATGTTCACACCAGATCAGGATCGCGCCGCCGCTGAATTGCTGCGCGTCTGCAAACCCGGCGGCAAGATCGGCCTTGCGAACTGGACGCCTGATGGCTTTATCGGGCAGGTGTTCCGCACCATCGGCGCGCATATTCCCCCGGCACCCGGCGCCAGATCCCCGGCACTTTGGGGCACCAGAGACCGGCTGAACAGCTTTTACGCCGGCAAGGCCCAGGTTGCCGTGACGCTGCGCGACTACACCTTCCGCTACCGCTCACCCGCGCATTGGCTGGAGGTGTTCCGCACATGGTACGGCCCTGTGCTGAAGGCGTTCGCCGCCCTAGATGGCGCCGGGCAGGCAAAGCTTGAGGCTGATCTTCTGGCATTGATCGGCCGCTTCAACCGTGCCGAAGATGGCACGATGGTCGTTCCAGGCGCTTATCTGGAGGTCGTGATCCAGAAGGGCTGACTGCTCTGATGTGGCTTATACCACCTCCGCTTTCGACATCCGCTCTGGCGGGGGTGGGTTGCAATTCCCGTAAGACTGGGCCCCATTGACCAAAAGCCAAGCAATGGGTTTCACGATGAATGGTGCCGAAACTCTGGTGAAGACCCTGCTGGCCAGCGGGGTTCGCGTATGCTTCGCCAACCCCGGCACGTCTGAGATGCATTTTGTTGCGGCGCTGGATGCCCACCCCGAGATGCGCTGCATTCTGTGCCTGTTCGAAGGCGGCGTCTCCGGCGCGGCGGATGGCTATTTTCGCATGTCGGGCGAGGTTGCGGCCACGCTGCTGCATCTCGCCCCCGGTTTTGGCAACGCCTTTGCGAACCTGCACAACGCCCGCAAGGCGCAAAGCGGTGTGGTCAACATCATGGGGGACCATGCCGATTACCACCTGCGGTTCGAGGCCCCACTGAAGGGTGACACGGTGGGGATCAGCGAAGCCATTTCCCACTGGACCCGCGTCTGTGCCGCGCCGGACGCGGTGGCCACCGATGGCGCTGCAGCCATTCAGGCGGCGCGCGGCAAGAATGGCCAGATCGCCACGCTGATCCTGCCCGCCAATATGGCGTGGGACGCGGCGGTTGGCCCATCGGTCGCGGCACCACCACTGGCCCTGCGCCGCCCGGCGCACGGCGAAGTGGCCGCCGCGGCGCGTGCCCTGCGCCAACCCGGCGCGGTGCTGCTGATCGACGGCCCGGCGCTGTGGTCTGACCTGGGGCTCTTGGCCAAACGGGTGGCCAAAGCCGCAGGGGCGCGGGTGATGCTGCCGTTCTTTGCAGCAAGATTCCGGCGCGGCGCGGGGGCGGTCAAGATCGAGCGGATGGCCTACCGGACCGAGGAAAACGCGGCCCTTCTGGCAGGTGTACCCGCGCTGGTGATGTGCGGCACCCCACGCCCCGCCGGGTTCTTCGCCTATCCGGGCAAGCCTAACACGCCCGATGACCCCGACACCCGGCTGATCGAGCTGTGCTCGCGCGACATGGATATCGGCTGGACGCTGGCCGCACTGGCCGGGGAATTGGGCGAAGCGGCGCTAGGGCCAGAGGATTTCGTGCCGCTGGCGCTGCCCGATCTGCCGACCGGCCCGATGAAACTGGAGGCCGTGGGGCAGGCGATCGCCGCGCTGATGCCTGACGACGTGGTGCTGGTGGATGAGGGCGTGTCCTCCTCTCGGTTCCTCGCCCCGGCGCTGGCAGGCGCCCGTGGGCATGATGTGCTG
>NZ_JANMET010000013.1:0-11174 GCF_031377265.1 Tabrizicola sp.
CTGACCGAGAAATCGGTGGAATTCGAGCGTCTGGCCAAGGGGCTTTTGGAATACGAAACCCTGACCGGGGATGAGATCCGCAAGGTTATTGCTGGCGAGCCTCCGGGCAATGCCGACGATGCCGACAAGCCTGCGTCGGGCGGCGGCACCACGACGTCCATCGCGTCGATCCCGAAGACCCGGCCCAAGGCGCCAAAACCGGGGTCGGAGCCGGAACCGGCGATCTGAGCAAAATACCGTTCCCCAAAGGCCCCGCTTCTGCGGGGCCTTTTGCTTGTGGCGCAAGGCCGGTAGGAATGGGTGCAGCAAAGTCGGAGCGCGGCAATGATCACGACATACAAAACGCTGAACGGTCGGCTGGAGCCATCGGTCGGGGGCGATCTGTCGGACCTCGCTGCCATCGTCTGGATCGACCTGGCCAACCCTGACGCCGCAGAAGAGGACAGGCTGGAGGCGGCCCTGGCTGTCGACATCCCGACCCATGAGGACATGCAGGAGATCGAACCCTCCTCGCGCCTGTATTCGGAGCGCGGTGCCGTGTACCTGACGGCGCAGATCATCGCCACGCATGACCCAAACGAAACCGAAATCGCGCCCGTCACCTTCATGCTGACACCCGACCGGTTGATCACGGTACGTTACCACAAGCCGGGATCTTTCGACTTTTTTGTCGAATGGGCGAAGGTCCATGACATGGGGTGCAGCACCGGCCAGACCACCCTGATGGCGCTGATCGAGACGGTCGTGGACCGGCTTGCCGATGTCATCGAGGGCGAGGCGCGCAAGCTGGACGGCCTGACACGGGCGATCTTTGCAGCGCATCGGCCAAGCGGCAAGAGCAGTACGTTATCGGCATTGCTGCAGCGGATCGGCCGGGCCGAAGACCTGAACGGCAAGGTGCTGGAAAGCCTGTCGACCCTGCAGCGCCTGCTGGGCTATCTGGGCACACCGCTGACCGGTGAAGCGGGCGAGATCCTGCAGGGCCTGAACAAGGGGCAGGTCGAGACGCTGGCGCGCGACGTGCGCTATTTGCTGGAGGCGGCAACCACGCAATCGCACAAGGTCCGGTTTCAACTTGACGCCACCTTGGGTGTCATCAACATCCGCCAGTCAGACATCATCAAGATTTTCTCTGTCGTGGCCTTCGTGTTTTTGCCGCCGACCTTGATCGCCTCGATCTATGGGATGAATTTTGTCCATATGCCTGAACTGAAGTGGCCATGGGGGTATCCTATGGCCATTGGCCTGATGGTGCTGTCAGCCTTGGTGCCGTGGCTGGTATTTCGGGCGAAGAAACTTCTGTAACCGGCAAAAGGACCTGAACTGATGCCTGCCTTGCTGCCAACCGCCTTTGAAGGCACCGTCCTGTGGCTTGGCGCGCAGGCTGAACCGGTGGAAAACCTGGTGATCCGCGCCAAACCAGTGGCGGAAATGCCGTTGAGTTTTGCGGGCTTTGCTGGCGAAAGCCATGCCGGAGACACACGACCCGCCTGCAACAGGGTCAAGGCACAGCATCCTCGTGGAACGGAAATCCGCAACGTGCGGCAACTGTCGGTGGTCAGCGCTGAAGAGATGGCCGAGATCGCTGGCGCGCTGGGTCTGGATGCGATGGATTACGCTTGGGTTGGCGCGTCAGTGGTGATCGGGGGCATCCCGGACTTCAGCCACCTGCCGCCATCGTCGCGGTTGCAGGGGCCCGACGGGGTGACGCTGGTGCTCGACATGCAGAACCGCCCTTGTCAGGAACCTGCCGCGACGATCGAGAAAGCGCGGCCCGGCCATGGCAAAGCCTTCAAGGCGGCGGCTGAGGGCAAGCGTGGCGTGACAGCCTGGGTGGAACGCGAAGGCATTCTGAGGGTAGGTGACCGGGTGAGGCTGCATATTCCTGACCAACGTGCCTGGGCGCATCTGGACGCGGCGCGGGAATAGGTCTGCCGGAGGGCCTGTGCGACCCCGGAGGGTTTCACACCCTCCGGACCACCTGTGGAGTATTGCTGCAAAGAGCAGGCAAATTTCAACGGATTGCACGACCCGTGGCATCCGGCGGGAGATATTTCCGATCGGAAACGTCGGCTGGCGAATTTCGCGGTGTTTAGGTCGGAATCGGTCCTAGGAACCCGGCTTCGGCCCGGTATCACGTCGCAAACAGAACAGTTGCCCTTTGGGAGATGACCATGGCTTTCAAGACCGATATCGAGATTGCGCGCGAGGCCAAGAAAAAACCGATCATGGAAATCGGGGCAAAGCTGGGTATCCCGGCTGAGCATCTGCTGCCCTACGGCCATGACAAGGCCAAGATCGGTCAGGAGTTCATCAAGTCACTGGAGGGCCGCCCGTCCGGCAAACTGATTCTGGTGACCGCGATCAACCCGACCCCGGCCGGCGAGGGCAAGACCACCACCACGGTGGGCCTGGGTGACGGGCTGAACCGGATTGGCAAGAAGGCCGTTGTGTGCATCCGCGAAGCCAGCCTTGGCCCGAACTTCGGGATGAAGGGCGGCGCTGCTGGCGGCGGTTATGCCCAAGTGGTGCCGATGGAGGAGATGAACCTGCACTTTACCGGCGATTTCCACGCCATCACCAGCGCCCACAACCTGCTGTCGGCGATGATCGACAACCACATCTACTGGGGCAACAGCCTTGATATCGACGAGCGCCGGATCGTCTGGCGCCGGGTGATGGACATGAACGACCGCGCCTTGCGCGACATCGTCGTGTCCTTGGGTGGCGTGTCGAACGGCTTTCCGCGCCAGACCGGGTTTGACATCACAGTGGCGTCGGAAGTCATGGCGATCCTGTGCCTGTCGAATGACCTTTCTGATCTGGAAAAGCGGCTGGGCGATATCGTCGTGGCGTATACCCGCGAGAAAAAGCCGATCTACGCCCGTGACCTCAAGGCCGATGGCGCGATGACGGTGCTGTTGAAGGACGCGATGCAGCCGAACCTGGTGCAGACGCTGGAGAACAACCCGGCCTTCGTGCATGGCGGACCTTTTGCCAACATCGCGCATGGCTGCAACTCGGTGATTGCCACCAAGACGGCGCTGAAGCTGGGCGAGTACGTGGTGACCGAGGCGGGCTTTGGTGCCGATCTTGGGGCCGAGAAGTTCTTTGACATCAAGTGCCGCAAAGCGGGGCTGAAACCGGCAGCGGCAGTCATCGTAGCCACGGTGCGCGCGATGAAGATGAACGGCGGCGTGGCCAAGGCCGATCTTGGGGCCGAGAATGTGGAAGCGGTGAAGAAGGGCTGCCCGAACCTTGGCCGCCACATTGGCAACGTCAAAGGCTTTGGCGTGCCGGTGGTGGTGGCGATCAACCATTTCTTCAGCGACACCGATGCAGAGATTGCGGCGGTAAAGGAATACGTGGCCGCGCAGGGCGCCGAGGCGATCCTGTGCAAGCACTGGGCGCAAGGGTCGGCGGGGATCGAGGAGCTGGCCAAGAAGGTCGTGGCGATGGCGGAATCCGGCATGTCTAACTTCGCCCCACTTTACCCTGACGAGATGCCGCTGTTTCAGAAGATCGAGACCATTGCCAAGCGTATCTACCATGCGGACGAGGTGATCGCCGACAAGTCGATCCGCGACCAGCTGAAGACGTGGGAGGCCGCGGGTTACGGCCATCTGCCGATCTGCATCGCCAAGACGCAGTATTCCTTCACCACTGATCCGTCAGTGCGCGGGGCACCCACCGGCCATTCGGTGCCGGTGCGGGAGGTGCGGCTTTCGGCTGGCGCAGGCTTCATCGTAGCGATCTGCGGTGAGATCATGACAATGCCGGGCCTGCCCAAGGTGCCGTCGGCCGAAGTGATCCGGCTGAACGACCTGGGCCACGTTGAAGGCTTGTTCTAAGCCTTCAGGCGAGAGCCCCGCGCAGTCAAAGCATTGATTTCGCGGGGAGGTCTGCCCCGGATGCATGAAAGAGGATTTTGGATGACGACTGTGATTGATGGCAAGGCCTTTGCGGCGCGGGTCAGGGCGCAAGTGGCGGCGCATGTGGCGCGGCTGGTGGAAGAACACGGAATCACGCCGGGGTTGGCTGTGGTTCTGGTGGGCGAAGACCCTGCATCAGAGGTTTATGTGCGCAACAAGGGCGTGCAGACCGTTGAGGTCGGAATGGCATCATTCGAACATAAGCTGCCTGCCGACACATCGGAAGCTGACCTTCTCACGTTGATCGGGCGGCTGAACGCCGACCCGAAAGTTCATGGCATTCTTGTACAGTTGCCGCTGCCGGCGCACCTGAACTCTGAACTGGTGATCAATGCGATTGATCCTGCCAAGGATGCGGATGGCTTTCACATCTCGAACGTCGGGCTTTTGGGGACCGGTCAGAAAAGCATGGTGCCCTGCACGCCACTGGGGTGCCTGATGATGCTGCGTGACCACCTTGGCAGCCTGTCGGGAATGAATGCCGTCGTGGTTGGGCGCAGCAACATTGTGGGCAAACCGATGGCGCAACTGTTGCTGGGTGACAGCTGCACGGTGACGATTGCGCATTCGCGGACCAAGGATCTGGCCGCGGTTTGCCGCGGGGCGGACATCCTAGTGGCGGCAGTCGGGCGGCCCGAGATGATTACGGGCGAGTTCGTGAAACCGGGGGCCACGGTGATTGACGTCGGCATCAACCGGGTGCAGCGGGACGGCAAGATCAAGCTGGTCGGCGATGTGCACTACGCCAGTGCCGCAGCGGTGGCGGGCGCGATCACGCCGGTTCCGGGCGGTGTGGGGCCGATGACGATCGCCTGCCTGTTGGCCAATACGCTGACTGCCTGCTGCCGGGCCAACGGGTTGCCGGAACCCGAAGGGCTGACGGCCTAACGCGGCATCGGGATGGCGAGGGCGCGGGTGCCGGTCAGGATGGCCAGCGCGTCAGGGGCCATGAGCGCCGTCAGGGCCGCGTCATCGGACCAAAGGCCGCCGGTGTAGGTGCCATAAGCGGGCAGGATCAGGCGCTGACGGTCGGCCAGAAAACACGGGCGGCTGCGGCCTGCGAGCCGCGCCTTGGGATGGTAATGGCCTGAAATCTCAGCCACTTCGCCGATTTCGGCGATGTGGCGGAACGCGAAGGGTGCGAGCTTCAGCGTAGCCCGGTAGGTGCCGCCGATGGTGACCGGACCGGGATCATGGTTTCCAAGAATCCATGTCCAGTCGCGCCCGGCCATCAGACGGGTCAGCCAAAGCGTATCCGTTTCTTCCAGACTCTCGGCTGCGGCGCTGTCATCGAAGCTGTCCCCAAGGCAGATCACAGTCTTGGCGCGGGTATCCTCAAGATCGGCATCAAGTTTGGCCAGGGTGGCGCGGGTCTCGTAGGGGGGCAGCAGGCTGCCGCCACGCCGGGCGAGGCGTTCAGATTTACCGAAGTGCAGATCGGAGACGACAATCAGTTGACGGGCGGGCCAGTGCAGCGCGCCGGAGGGCAGAAGGTGCAGCGTTTCGCCGTGAAAGAAGAGCGCGTGGTGCATTGGCGATATCTGCCCTGACGGCGGCTTTGCGGCAAGGGCGGTTTTTGAATTGCGTGCTGCGCACCGGCGTTTTGCCTCGCCCGCACGCCTTGGCGTGCAGGCTCAGGGGCGCTCCGCGCGGGGGTATTTGGACAAAGAGCAATGGGCTAAGCCAGACCTGCGGCCTGCATCAGCTGTTGTGCGGCCTCGGAGGCGAGGCGGTCTCGGCCCTGGCCGTGGACGGGTATGCGGCCGGGTTCAAAGAACAGCGGGGCCGCGAGCGGGGTGACGCGAGGCAGGCGGATGAGGGTGATGTTGGGGCCGACACGGGCGAGGAGGGTCTCGATGCGGGAGAAATCGATCACGCCGCGCAGGGCCTCTTCGCGGGTGATTTGCAGGAGGAGATGGTCGGGGTCGAAGCGGCGGAGCGTGTCGTAGAGGATGTCAGAGGAGAAGGTGGCCTGGCGGCCGGACTTGCGGCGGCCTTGGTTGGAGCGTTCAATGAGGCCTGCGATGATGGCGCTGGCACGGAAAGTTCGCTTCATCACCGCGTTGCCGGAGAGCCAGGTTTCAAGGCCCTGACGGAGGGTTTCAGGGTTGAAGAGGGCCGCAGCATCGGTGACGGGTTCAAGGCCCCAGATCAGGGTGGCGTAATCGGTGGCGGTGAAGCCCAAGGGGTCAAGACCCTGAGATTCCATCTGTTTTGTGAGGAGCAGGCCCAGGGTCTGCTGGGCGTTGCGGCCCGCAAAGCCGTAGACCACGAGGTGTTCGCGGCCGTCATGGGGGAAGGATTCCAACAGCAGGGACTGCGGGTCGGGGAGGCGGGAGACCTCGCGTTGCAGAGAGAGCCATTGGGCGGTGTGGGTGGGCAGGTCGGGCCAGCTTTCTTGCTGCAAGATCTGCAGGATACGGTCGGTGAGCAGGGTGGAGGTGGCGAATTTGGTGCCGTTGAACACGGCGACTTTCGGGTCGCGGCCGGGGGAGCGGGTCACCTCGACCGTCAGCTCCTTCAGGCCTTCGTAACGGACGACCTGGCCGCCGATCAGGAAGGTATCGCCGGGGGTGAGGGTGGCGGCGAAGTCTTCCTCCACCTCGCCCAACGGCATCCCGCCCATGTGGTTCTTCAGTCGGACCTTAAGGGTGTCGATGTCGATGATGGTGCCGAGGTTCTGGCGGATCACGGCGGCGGCGCGGGGGTCGCGCAGGTGCCATTTACCATTTGTTAACTTCAATCTCTGCCAGCGGTCATAGGCGCGCAGGGCATAGCCGCCGGTGGCGACAAAATCGAGGCAGGCGTCAAATTCTGCTTCAGTCAGAAGGGCATAGGGCCCGGCAGTGATCACTTCGGCGTAGAGCGCCGCAGCGTTGAACGGCCCGGCGCAGGCGGTGGCGAGGATGTGCTGGCAGAGCACATCACGGGGGCCGGGACCGCGCGGATCGCCATCAAGGGTGTGGGCGCGGACGGCGTCGAGGGCGGCCTGGCATTCGACCACTTCGAAACGGTTGGCGGGGACGAGCAGGGCCTTGGAGGGGGCGTTGTAGCGGTGGTTGGCGCGGCCGATCCTTTGCACGAGGCGTTTCACGTTCTTTGGCGCGCCGACCTGGATCACCAGATCGACATCGCCCCAGTCGATGCCGAGGTCAAGCGAGCCGGTGCAGACCACGGCGCGCAGCGCGCCCGCGACCATCGCCTGTTCGACGCGGTCGCGCTGTTCGCGCGAGAGCGAGCCATGGTGGATGCCGATCGGCAGGCTTTCGGAGTTTTGTAGCCAGAGGTCGTGAAAGAACAGTTCCGCCTGCGCCCGAGTGTTGTGGAAGATCAGCGTGATGCGGTGGCGGTTGATTTCATTGAGAATTGCCGGAATCGCATAGCGGCCGCCGCCACCGGACCAGGGGGGATAAGCCTCGGTTTCCAGCATCGAGATGTCGGGGTCGGGGCCGGGGTCGGCCTGCAGGATGGTGGTATCGGGGGCGAGGAAGCGGGCGAGGGCGGGCGGGTTTTCCACGGTGGCCGAAAGGCCGATACGGCGGAGGGTGGGGTTGAGCGATTGCAGGCGGGCGAGTTGCAGGGTCAGTTGATCGCCGCGCTTGCTTTCGGCAAGGGCGTGGATTTCATCAACGATAACGCGTTGTAATCCTTGAAAGATGCGAGGGGCGTCTTCGTAGGACAGGAGGAGGGCGAGGCTTTCCGGCGTGGTCAGCAGGATATGCGGCGGATCGGCGCGCTGACGACGGCGCTGGGTGTAGGTGGTGTCGCCGGTTCGGTCTTCGACCCGGATTTGCAGGGCGGCGCCTTCTATGGGCGTGCGCAGGTTGCGGCGGATGTCGGCGGTCAGGGCTTTGAGCGGCGAGATGTAGAGAGTGTGCAGGCCGGGAGGCGGGTTTGGCCCAAGTTCGACAAGGGTTGGCAGGAAACCCGCAAGCGTCTTGCCGCCGCCGGTGGGGGCGATGAGCAGCGTGGCCGGGCCGTCGGCAAGGGCCAGCATGTCGATCTGATGCGGGTGGAGGGTCCAGCCTTTGGCGGTGAACCAGTCGGAAAGGGCCGTGGGGAAAGGCATCATGCGTCACAGATAGGGCGGGGTTGCGGCGCGGGGAACCGGGTTTAGGCGATCTGGAGGTTAATATACGGATTTTGTTGAGGAAGTCGTATCTTCTTTGCGTCTTCATCGCGTCTTCTTTTCGTCTACACGCACGACAAGACAGGGAAGCGTTAACCATGCGGGGCGAATCGGGCGAACGAGGCGGCACCATTCGAGGAGATACGCCTGCATCGGCGTTTGCGGGCCGGCGCCCCACTGACGCCAGAGCCGCGGGGTAATTCTGAGGCCGTAAATCAAGAGGTGATGCTATGGCGTTGCGTGGGGTGCTGGTGGCCGGGCGGGCGGTGGCACGGCCAATCCGCTTTATGCCGCGGCCTCCATTGGCAATCCCTGGGGGCGGCTGGACAGTTTCACCAGCGGCGGCACCGGACGGGATTACCCGTTTGAGGTGAATGTGTCGGGATCGACGTTCTGCAGGGGCGGGTCGGTGACGCTGAGCACGAGTGTCGGTCGAAGCTACCGCCAGCCGGATGATGAGGCGGCAATTCTGGGGGCAAGCCAGACGGCGGGGCAGGACGTCATCCCGGCGTCGGCGAGAGGCCGTGCGATCCCACCCGTCGAGCGGCTGGCCACATCTTTGGGGCCAGCGATGGGGTCCAGGTATTCCGGGCAAAAGGGCTGGGTGGTGCGGCTGCGCTGTTCGCTTTGGCGGGGGTAAATGTCGGGACGACTGGCAGGTTGGCCGGTCTGCGGGCTTGCGAATCCGCTTGCCCGTCCAAGGGCGGCGGCATAATCCGGTCAGCATGAAACTTCTATTCCTTGGCGATGTGATGGGCCGTGCCGGGCGCGCGGCGGTGGTGGAGCGGTTGGCAGGCTTGCGGGCCGACTGGGGCCTCGATTTCGTGGTGGTCAATGGCGAGAACGCGAGCCAGGGCGCGGGGCTGACGCCCGAACATGCCAAGGTCTTGCTGCAGGCGGGGGCGGATTGCCTGACGCTGGGCGACCATGCCTTTGACCAGAAGGACATGCTGAGTTTTATCGACAGCGAGCCGCGCATCATCCGGCCGTTGAATTTTTCCAAGGTCGCCCCCGGCAAGGGGGCAAAGGTGTTCGAAGCGACGCAGGGGCGGCGGGTGCTGGTGACGCAAGCCTTGGGGCAGGTGTTCATGAAGCGGCCGTTTGACGATCCGTTCAGCGCGCTGGAGACGGTGCTGAAGACCCACACGCTGGGGGCGGCGGTGCAGGCGACAATTGTCGATATTCACGCCGAGGCCACCAGCGAGAAGATGGCGGTGGGCCATTGGTGCGACGGGATGGCAAGCCTGGTGGTGGGCACGCATACGCATGTGCCGACCGGGGATGCGATGATCCTGGCCAAGGGCACCGCCTATCTGACCGACGCTGGCATGTGCGGCGATTATGATTCTGTAATCGGGATGGAGAAGCTGGAGCCGTTGCGTCGGTTCATCACCGGGATGGCCAAGGGGAGGTTTGAACCGGCGGAGGGGCCGGCGACGCTGTCGGGCGTCTATGTCGAGACGGATGACCGCACGGGGCGCGCGACGAAGGTCCGGATGATCCGCGTCGGCGGGCGTTTGCAAGAGGCGCTGCCTTGAGCGAGCGGTGGTTCTTTGTCGTTGTGCTGGCGGTCCTGGGCGTAGGCTGGGGGTCGACGCAGTCTTTGGGCAAGATGGCGGTGGCCACGGGGCATCAGCCGTTCGGGCTGATCTTCTGGCAGCTGGCGATAGGTGCTTTGGTGCTGGGGATCGTATCGGCGGTACGCGGCAAGGGGTTGGTCTTCACGCGTGAGGCGTTCACCTTCTACATCGTCATCGCGGTGATCGGCACGATCTTGCCGAACGCGAGTTTCTATGCGGCCGTGGTGCATCTGCCCGCAGGGATCATGTCGATCCTGATTTCGACAGTACCGCTTCTGGCGTTTGTGATGGCGCTGACGCTCGGGTTGGACCGGTTTTCCGTCGCCCGGCTGGCGGGGTTGCTGCTGGGGCTGTTGGGGGTGGTGCTGATCGCCAATCCGGGCGGCGGGATCAGCCTTGGCTGGGTGATGGTGGCGATGATCGGGCCGCTATTCTATGCGATAGAAGTGAATTACGTGTCGCGCGGCGGCATGGCCGGAATGGATGCGTTGCAGGCGATGTTTGGCGTGTCGGTCGTGGGGATGGTGCTGGCGGCGCCGATTGCCTTGGCAACCGGGCAGTGGGTTGACCCTTTGCCGCTGGGGCGGGCCGAGGGCGCGCTGGTGTTGTCGTCGGTGGTGCATGCGCTGGTCTATGCCAGCTATGTCTGGCTGGCGTCGAAGGCCGGGTCGGTCTTTGCCTCGCAATGTTCCTATCTGGTCACCGCATCGGGGGTTTTCTGGGCAATGCTGCTTTTGGGTGAGCGGTTTTCGCCGCTGGTCTGGGTGGCGCTTGTAGTGATGCTGGCGGGTGTGGCATTGGTGCAGCCACGATCCAAGCAGCCGGCTTTGGCCTGACAGCGGAGGTTTGATGTTCGGACTGGCGATCCCTGCAGAGGCGCAGCCGTTTGTGGCGCTGACCATCCTTGTGGTGATGTTCGTGCTGTTCGTGATGGAACGCACCCCGGTAGAAGTGACAGCGATCGGCGGCGCGGCGGCGATGCTGATCCTTGGCATCTTGCCGGTGAAGGAGGCGACGAGCGTCCTGTCGAACTCGGCCCCGTGGACCATCGCGATGATGTTTCTGGTGATGGGGGGACTGGTGCGCACCGGCGCGGTGGAGATGATCATCACCACCGCCGGGCGCTATGTCGGCGACCGCCCGAAGACTACGATCGCGGTGCTGTTCGGGTTTATTGCGGTGGCATCGGCGTTCATGAACAACACGCCATTGGTGGCGGTGATGATCCCGGTGGTGATCCAGATTGCGGTGAAGATCAAGACCGCGCCATCCAAGCTGTTGATCCCGCTCAGCTATCTGACGGTGCTTGGCGGCATGATCACGCTGATCGGGACATCCACGAACATTCTGGTCGACGGGGTTGCGCGCGACAAGGGGCTGGAGCATTTCAGCCTGTTCGAGATAGCGCCCCTCGGCATCGCGGTGACGGTGGCGGGGGCGATCTATCTTGCGCTGTTTGGTGACCGGCTGTTGCCGGTGCGCCAGTCGATGGGCGCGCTGCTGAGTGACCGGCGCAAGATGAAGTTCTTCACC
>NZ_JANMET010000031.1:0-23452 GCF_031377265.1 Tabrizicola sp.
TAGTTGGTGGTCCGCTCCTTGTACTGCGCGCTGTCGACGCTGGAAACGGTGGCGGTAATGCCAAGCGGTTTCAGCGCCTCGATGTAGATTGCAGCGATCGAGGCAACCTCGTCTGCGCCTTGAGCAAGAGCGATGTCGAAGGTGAAGGGTGTGCCTTCTGCGTTCTTCAGCACACCGTCTTCGCCCACGGTCCAGCCCGCCTCTTCCAGCAGGGCTGCAGCGCTGCGCAGGTTGGTGCGGTTCATTTCGGTGCCGTCCGACACGGGGAGGGTGTAGCCGTCAAGCGCGCCGGGCAGAAGGTCGGCCTTGAACGGTTCAAGCAATTCGGCGGTACGGCCGGTTGCCAGCGCGCCCGGTTCCATCCCAAGGAAGGAATTGCCGAAGTAGGAGGTGATGCGCGGCTGGGTACCACCGGTGATCGCCTGATTGATGAATTCGAAGTTGAATGCCTGGATCAACGCCTCACGGACGCGCCAGTCCTGAAAGATCGGCTTGCGGGTGTTGAACACCAGGCCTTCGATGCCGGACGGCCGCTGGTGCGGGATTTCGGATTTGACCACGTCGCCCGCAGTGACAGCGGGGAAGTCGTAGTTGGTCAGCCATTTCGAGGCATTGCCTTCGCGGTAGCTGGTAATGGTGCCGCCCTTGAACGCCTCGAACACCACGCCGGCATCGCCGAAATAGTCGTAGCGGATTTCGTCGAAATTCCACTGGCCGCGGTTGAACGGCAGATCTGCCCCCCACCAATCGGGGTTCTTCTTGTAGGAGATCAACGCGCCGGGTTCGACCTTGTCGACAGTATAGGGGCCGGACCCGATTGGCGCTTCAAGCGAAGAGGCAGTGAAATCCTTGCCTTCCCATTGGGCCTTTTTCAGGATCGGGCGCAGGCCAAGGATCAGCGGCAATTCACGATCAGTGGTGTTGAAGGTAAAGCGCACGGAGCGATCGCCAGTCTTTTCCGCAGTTGCAACCTTCTTCCACGCGCCAAGGTAACGCGGGTTGCCATCGGTGCCCAATTTCTCCATCGACCACAGGACATCTTCCACTGTGACCGGGCTGCCATCAGAGAATCGGGCCCCTTCGCGCAGAGTGAATTCAACAAAGCTGCGGGCGTCATCAGTGCTGATCGATTCGGCCAGCAGGCCGTAAAGCGTGAAGGGTTCGTCATAGGAGCGGCCCATCAACGTCTCGACCGTCAGGGCGGAAATGCCGGTTGCGGCCTGGCCGTTGGTGATGAACGGGTTGAGGCTGTCGAAGGTGCCGCTTTCACCAAACACGATGCGCCCGCCCTTTGGTGCATCGGGATTCACCTGGGGCAAAGACACAAAATCCGGGGGGAGAGCGGGGTCGCCGTACATAGCTATGCCATGCATCGCCTCGGCCAGCGCGGGACCAGCGGCAAAGGCGAGGACTGCCCCCAAGGCAAGTTCACGGAGTTTTGAGAAAGTTTCCCTGCGCATCGTGGCGATGTCCCCTTTTAGGTTTTCGACGTTGCATCGAGCCTATGCCGGAGCGCGAACCATTTCAAACTTTTAGCTTGGCCATCGGCGGAGAGCGGATTATATAAGTGTCACTGCTCGATAGGTTTCTTGCCTGTATGAAACCTGCCTCAATAACTTAACGCCGGCTTCGTGCCGGCGTTTTTTTGTTTTGCGGCAGAGAGTTGCTTGGCGGTTTTTGGGTGCCTATCTTTTGCACACGCAGCATGGCACGGTGCTGCAAACGCAGCATGAGGTGGTCAATGGAACTCAATGGCAAACGCGCGGTGGTCACGGGATCGAACTCTGGCATCGGCTTGGGCGTGGCAGAAATGCTGGCAAAGGCTGGCGCGGAAGTGGTGCTCAACAGCTTTACCGACCGGTCGGAAGACCACGATCTGGCAAAGATGCTGGCCGACAAATACCGGGTAAAGGTCAGCTATCTGAAGGCGGATATGTCGAAGGGTGACGAATGCCGTGCGCTTATCGAGGCTGCGGGTGGCTGTGACATTCTGGTGAACAACGCGGGCATCCAGTTCGTTTCGCCGATCGAGGAATTCCCCGTCGAGAAATGGGACCAGATCATTGCGATCAACCTGACCTCGGCGTTTCACACCACGGCGGTCGCCTTGGCCGGAATGCGCGCCAATGGGTGGGGGCGGGTGATCAACATAGCTTCGGCGCATGGCCTGACCGCAAGCCCGTTCAAGGCCGCCTATGTTGCGGCAAAGCATGGGATAGTGGGGCTTTCGAAGACGGTGGCGCTGGAAACCGCGGGGCAGGGCATCACCTGCAACGCGATCTGCCCCGGCTATGTATTGACCCCACTGGTCGAGGCGCAGATTCCCGAACAGATGAAAGTGCACGGGATGGACCGCGAAACCGTGATCCGCGATGTGATGCTGCTGCGTCAGCCGTCACGCCAGTTTGCCACCGCCGAACAGATCGGCGGCACCGTGGTTTATCTGTGCAGTCCGTTTGCGGACCAGGTAACCGGCACCACGATATCCGTTGACGGTGGCTGGACCGCGCTATGACCAAGCGGCGGATCAGCCTTGCGCTGCAGGGCGGGGGCGCACATGGCGCCTTTACCTGGGGCGTGCTGGACCGGTTGCTGGAAGAACAGGATCTGGAGATTGCCGGGATTTCCGGCACCTCGGCTGGGGCATTGAACGGGGCGGCGTTGAAGGCCGGAATGCTGGTCGGCGGGCAGCTTGGTGCAAAGCATATGCTTGACCGGCTGTGGGACGAAGTGGCCGCGATCGGAGACTGGCGGATGGTGCCGTGGTTGCAGGCGTGGCTGCCCTTGGCGCGGCTGTGGCAGGAAACCGCGGAGGCGATCATGCCGATCTCGTCGCACGGGTTGGCGGCACAGCTGTATTCACCCTACGCTTGGGGAAGCGCCTGGCAAAACCCGCTGGGTCCGATTGTGGATGGATTTGATTTCAGCCGGGTGTGCGCCACCGAAGGCCCACGGCTGTTTGTAAGTGCGACCAACGTGCGAACCGGAAAGATCCGGGTGTTCAAGGGCGAGGAGATTACCCCAGCGGCACTGATGGCCTCGGCCTGTGTGCCGACGGTGTTTCAGGCGGTGGTGATCGATGGGGAAAGCTATTGGGACGGAGGGTATGCCGGAAACCCAGCACTGTTCCCGTTGTACGAGCCTGATTTGCCGGATGACATCATCGTGGTGTCAATCAACCCGTTGGTGCGCGAAGAGGTGCCGGAAACGCCGCTGGAAATTCAGAACCGGATCAACGAGATCAGCTTCAATTCCAGCCTGCTGAGCGAGCTGCGGGCAATCAGCTTCGTCAAGCGGCTGATTGCCGAGGGTCGGATGGAACGGGGGATCATGAAGGACATACGGGTGCACATGATTGCCGACGACAGGTTGATGAACGCATTGACGGCGACAACCAAGCTTGCGCCTTCGCCACACCTGATTGCAGAGCTGAAGGCTGCGGGGCGGGGCGCAGCAGAAGTCTTCTTGGCAGAATCTGCCGATAAAGTGGGGCAGGAGCCGACGGTGAACCTGAAGACTCTGGTGAGCTGATGGCAGCCGTTACAGCGGATCTTTGGGGAGCGGATAGACCAGACCGCCTGAAACGATCAGCTTTGCGGCATCGTCGATCTTCATGTCCAGAATGATCAGATCCTTGGTGGGCACGAACAGAAGCATGCCCGAAGTGAAGGGGGTCAGGCCAACGAAAACGGCCGACATCTCATTCCCAAGGGCGGTCAGCCGGGTTGCCAGTTCACCCTTCGGCCGGGTAGACAGAAAGCCGAGCGCATAGCTTCCGGGGCGCGGGAATTCCAGCAGGCAGACCTTGTCGAAGCTTTGTTCCTTCTTGTTGAAGAAGGTTTCTGCCACCTGTTTGATCCCGCCGTAAACCGAACGGACGATCGGCATCCGGTCCACCATGTCTTCGCCAAACCGGATCACCGAACGCCCGAACAGACCCTTAGCAATCCAGCCGATGATCACGGTGAAGATCAGAAACACCAAGACGCCAACGCCACGCACCGGGAAGTTCGATTCTGGCCCAAGGAAGCGGTGCATCAGCGCTTCGGGTTGGTATGCCGAGGGGATCAAGGGTAGAATCCAGGCATCAATCCAGCCGATCAGCGTCCATACGAAATAGATCGTCAGGCCGATGGGCAGAACCACGACCAGGCCAGTCAGGAAGCTGGCCCGGAGCCGCGCCAGAAGGCTGCGTCGACGGGGCGTCAAAGGCTCGTTCATGAAATCTCCCGACACCTGTTGGTAAAGTTGCGGTGTGGCGGGACTTTAGGAAAGCCCGGACCGGATGCCAATGCCGCGCATCAGGTTTTACTGCGTTGCAGGGCGATTTCGTGGGAAATCGCGCTGGCAAGACGGGCGTTGGATAAAACGAGAGCGATGTTGGCGAGAAGTGAACGTCCGGCCGTCAATTCATAGATGCGCTGCAGCAAGAAGGGCGTCACTGATTTGGCGGCGATGCCCTTGGCTTTGGCTTCACTCAAGGCGGCTTCGATGTGCGGCGTGATCTCGTCGCGGGGGATTTCGGCCTCGACCGGGATTGGGTTGGCGACAAGCTGGCCACCGGGCAGGCCAAGCCTTGTGCGCATCAGATGGGCGGCGGCGATCTGGGCGGCACTGTCCATGCGCAGCGGCGCGCGCAGACCGGACGAGCAGGACCAGAAGGCAGGAAAATCATCCTGCCCGAACGCAATCACCGGGACACCGCGCGTTTCAAGGTATTCAAGCGTCTTCGGCAAATCGAGAATGGCCTTGGCCCCTGCGGCAACGACGGTAACGGCGGTTTCGGCCAATTCGCTCAGGTCGGCAGAGATGTCGAAACTGGTGTCCGCACCGCGATGCACGCCACCGATGCCACCCGTGGCGAAGGTTTCTATGCCGGCAAGCCGGGCGCAGATCATCGTAGCCGCCACCGTCGTGGCCCCAGTGTCGCCAGAGGCAAGGCAGGCGGCGAGGTCGGCGCGCGACAGTTTCGCGACGGAGCTGGCTTGCCCAAGGGCCATGAGGTCGGATTCGGTCAGGCCGACCAGGATGCGGTGATCCATCACCGCAATCGTTGCGGGTGTCGCGCCATGGGCCCTAATCTCAGCCTCGACGCGCATCGCGGTTTCCACATTCTGCGGAAAAGGCATGCCATGGGTAATGATTGTGCTTTCCAGCGCAACAATGGGGGTGCCATTGGCGCGCGCCGCTGCAATCTCGGGCGAAAAGGTGATGGGAAGGGTCATTCATGCGCCTCGTGCAGGGTGCGGGGGATGGCGGGACCGCAGTGGTAATCTGAGAAAGTGGCAGTAAAGCCTTCGCGTTCAGGCGAACAGGCCATGATGCCGATGTGCGCGGGGCTGTCGGGTGGCAGGTAGGCAAGCCGCGCCATGCGCCAGATGCTCGAGGCTTCACGCAGGTCGATGCGGATCGCTTCGGCGTGGCGGGTCAGGCGCAGCGTCAGCGGGCTGGCGCTTGTCAGCGGCGTGGTCGCCCAGTCGGATCGCCCGTTGGTGACCACGGTTGAAAACATCGGCTGGCCGTCGGTCAGTTCGACGCCAGCCTTGATCCAATGGCTTTCCGACAGTCGCAGCATCAGGCCGGCCTGATCATAAAGGGCCTCGTAACGGGCGGTGATGGTCACCCGGACGGAAAAATCGCCTGTCACCGGATGGTGCAGGAAATGGCCGGAATCGCGGGTGAAGCCATAGAAGGTCTCACGCCAGAAGTCGGTCGCGGGGCCGGTTGTGACCGACAGGCCAGCAGGGCCAGTGGTGCAGACAGGCGGCGGGTTCAGCCATTCCATGTCGGCAAAAGTCATGACCCGATCTCTCCCGAAACGTATTCGGCGGCGGCGCGAAGGGCCTTGGCCAAAGCGTCCTCGCGGGGGGCACCGTGGGCCTGCGCCACGATGTGGGCGGCCATGAAGGTATCGCCGGCGCCTGTGACGCGGGTCACCAGAACCGGGGGCGGGCTGCCTTCGATGACGCCCAAGCGTTGGCTGCCTTGTGCGGCCGTCCTGCCGCCATCGGTGACCAGGACGTTGGCTGCCCCACGCTGCAGCAACGCTTCGGCCGCGCGTGGCGCAGTGGTGCTTTGCATCTTGGACAGGATGTTCGCCTCTTCCAGGTTCACGTATAGGGTTGCTGTCGGATGGGTCAGCAGGGGCAGCAAGCGTTCGGCCTTGCCCGGGGACGCGGGTGCGACGCGCAGGTCGGCGCGGGCGAACAGGGCGGAAACGGCGATGTCGGACAACAGCGCCTCGGTCAGATTGCCATCGAGGGCGATCAGGCCGGACCAGGGGGCGTCTGGCCGACCAAGGCTGCCATCGGCGAGCGCGCGCAGGATCTTGTCACCCGCCGCTTCCAGTGAATGGGCATCCGCAATCGCGGAAATCAGGCCGTTGGCACCTTCGATCGCCATGTAGCGGTCTGTTGGCAGATCGTCGGAACGGTAGACATGCGCCGTGACAAGCCCCATCCGATCACAGGCCGCAATCAACTCATCGCCCTCGGCATCCCGACCGATCGCGCTGAGCAGGGCCGGGGTCAGCCCGAACCGGCGCAGCGTCATCGCGATGTTCATCGCCACACCGCCAGGCAGACGGGTGATCCGGCCCGGCACGTCAGAGCCAAGCCGCATCGATGTGGGCGAGCGGCCGATGATGTCCCACAAGACGGAACCGATGCAGAGAATGTCGGGTGTCATGGCGCGTTGTTGCAAAGCCCGCGCCCGACTGCAATGGGCATGGCTTCAGCGACCGGTATAGATCGCCTTGACCATCTGCCGCGCCAGCAGCAGTTGCTGGACCAGCACCTGCGGGTCGCGCAGGCCGCGCGAGACGACGATGCCGCCCGTAATCACCGCATTCAAGTGGTCGGCCATCTCGCCCGGATCGACCGGATCGACCGGCGGGTAGGCGGCGGCTATGGCGGCGAAGTGATCGACAAAGCGGTCGCGGAACGCCAGTTGGGCGCGACGGTTCGCGGCCTTGACCTCGGCATCGAAAAGGCGGTCCTGAAAAATCGCGCTGGCCAGGATGCAGCCGGCATAGCCACCGGCAAATTCGTGATACCTCTCGGCCATCAGGCGCATGGCGATCAGCATCTGTTGCAGCGGGTCATCCGACAGATCCGCGGCGCGGGCCATTATGCCGGCCAGCATCTCGCCCTCTTCGACGATCTGGGTGTCGATCAGGGCACGGGCGAGGGCGTTCTTGTCGGGGAAGTGGTAAAAGAAGCCCGCGCGGCTGATGCCGACCGCTGCGGCGATTTCCTCGACCGAGGTGGCCTCGAAGCCCTTGTCGATGATGGCATCGTGTGCGGCGGCCAGGATGCGCTCGCGCGTGGCGGTTCGGGCAGGGCGCAAGACGGTTACGTCGGACATTGCTTGACTCATGGTATAGTCCTCGATCGGGCGGCCCCAGGGAAAGGGTAGATCATTGGCGCAATCGATTGATATATAACACCAATATATTTCGCCCTTGGTAGACCGGAAGTCGGCTGGTACGGCGACCGATCTGGCAGCACCCTTCCTTCAGCGACAAATTCACGGAATAGGAGACTGCCATGTCACGCGTTGAAAAGCTAATGAAAGCCGACAGGCCCTGGATCGCCGATGCGGGGCTGGAAACAGTGATGATCTTTCTCGAAGGGATCGACCTGCCGCATTTCGCGTCGTTCACTCTTCTGGACAGCGACGACGGCAGGGCGGCGCTGACCCGGTATTTCGATCATTTCGTGCAACTGGCACGCGACGGGCAGACCGGCCTTGTGCTGGATACCGCCACCTGGCGTGCCAATATGGGGTGGGCGGCGGCAATGGGCCTGGACGCTGACGCGATCCGGAGTGCCAACCAGCGGGCGGTCAGCTTCGCCCAAACCTTCCGTAACCGGGTTGAAACCGACAGTCTGCCGATCCTCGTCAATGGCGTGGTCGGTCCGGCGGGTGATGGCTATCGTATCGACACTGCACTTGCTGCTGCCGAGGCCGAAGCCCTGCATGCGTTTCAGATCGATACGCTGGCTCAAAATGGTGTCGATCTGATTTCTGCGGTCACGATGACCTATCCGGCACAAGCCATCGGTATAGCCCGGGCGGCCACGCGGCACGGCTTGCCGCATATTCTGTCCTTCACGGTGGAAACCGACGGACGCCTGCCGAACGGCCAATCGCTGTCATCGGCGATTGCCGAGGTTGAAACATCAACCGGCGGCAGCCCATTGTTCTATATGGTCAATTGCGCACACCCGACCCATTTCAGCGGGGCGCTGAAAGGCGATTGGGTCCAGCGCATTGGTGGTATACGTGCCAATGCATCACGGCTGAGTCATGCCGAACTTGATATAGCCACTGAGTTGGACGACGGTAACCCAGCAGAGTTCGGGGTGCTTTACCGCGAGCTTGGGGGGCTGCTGCCTAACCTGCGTGTGATCGGCGGCTGCTGCGGATCAGACCACAGACATGTCGGCGCCGCAGTATCTTCATTCGCATCGGGCCGCCTGAGGCACGGATGAGCCGCAGACCCGGTCTTGCGCTGGCGCTTCCGCCCGGCTTCGGGTCACGGCCATTGGTCGGGAACCGAATTGCCGTCAGGGCGTTCACAAGGGCGTCCTGATCAACGGCCGCTTGCGGCGCCGCCGTTCACAGCCAAGACGGAGGGCAGAAAATGGTTTTTTCACAGTTTATCGAAGGTTGCCGATGGAAGAAGAATTTCAACCCAGTTTTACCAAGTCGAAAGCATTTGTGCGCGAAGGTCCTGCGAAAGGCTATTGGGTTATCTCTGTCCGGATCATCGACGATGGTCGGTATTTCACTTACCTTGAACTGGCCTCGGATGCGATTGATCGACTTGGTGGTCGCATAGTCATTCGGAGCCCGAAAGTCATCGTGGGGTCCGGGTCGCCAAAACCACGGCTGGTGGTCGTGGAATTCATGTCCCTGGCAGATGCACAGGCGGCTTTCGTGGATATTGCCCAGCAGTCTGCCATGTTGATGTATGACGGGATCGCCGAATACGATCTGGCCATTGTCGAAGGATATGACGATTTCGGGTGAACAATATCGCTTGCGGTGGCAGCCGAAACCCGCTATTCGGCGCGCACTTCACAGGTGAGGCTTGGGCTTTTGCGGGGAGAAATCCCGCAAGGTCCGCCGGTTGGGGCAAATGCTCTGAAGACGGCTTCACCGAGGATCAAACCGGAAAAGGATTATGGCATGGCTCTTCCCGAGTTCACCATGCGTCAGCTGTTGGAAGCTGGCGTTCACTACGGCCACCAGACCGCACGCTGGAACCCCAAGATGGGCCCGTATATCTACGGCGACCGCAACGGCATTCACATTCTTGACCTGACGCAGACCGTTCCCTTGCTGGATCAGGCGCTGAAAATGGTGCGGGATACCGTGGCCAAGGGCGGCCGCATCCTGTTCGTCGGCACCAAGCGTCAGGCGCAGAAGCCGATCGCCGAAGCGGCAGAGCGTTGCGCGCAGTTCTACATGAACCATCGCTGGCTGGGCGGCACGCTGACCAACTGGAAGACGATCAGCGCATCGATCCAGCGGCTGAAGCATCTGGACGAAGTGCTGGGGCAGGGCGCCGAAGGCCTGACCAAGAAAGAGCGTCTGGGCATGGAACGCGACCAGTCGAAGCTGCAAGCGTCGCTTGGCGGCATCCGTGAAATGGGCGGCACCCCGGACCTGATTTTCATCATCGACGTTGGCAAGGAAGATCTCGCCATCCTCGAAGCACAGAAGCTGGGCATCCCGGTTGTCGGTATCGTCGATAGCAATTGCTCGCCCAAGGGCGTGGATTTCGTGATCCCCGGCAACGATGACGCAGCACGCGCAATTGCAATGTACTGCGACCTGATTGCCCGCGCTGCTCTGGATGGCATGTCTGCACAGATGGGCGCGGCCGGCGTTGATCTTGGGGCGCTGGAAGCGGCACCCGTCGAAGAGGCTGCCGCCGAGGACGTTGCGGAGGCCTGATATGGGCCACCTGTCACAGAACTTTCACCCGGCGGGCCTACCCCCGCCGGGTCACCAATTTCAGGAGATGAGACGATGACAGTCACCGCTCAAATGGTGAAGGAACTGCGCGATTCGACGGGTGCAGGGATGATGGACGCCAAGAAGGCCCTCGTTGAAACCAATGGTGACATGGAAGCGGCAGTCGATTGGCTGCGCACCAAGGGGCTTGCCAAGGCTGCCAAGAAAGCTGACCGCGTGGCCGCCGAAGGCCTGGTGGGCGTTGCCGTATCCGGCGGGCGTGGCGTGGCGGTCGAAGTGAACTCGGAAACTGACTTTGTCGGTCGCAATGCCGATTTCCAGCAGTTGGTCCACAACATTACCAAGACGGCCCTGCGGTCTGACGATGTCGAGGCCCTGAAGGCTGCCGATCTGGCCGGACAGCCGGTGCAGACCGTGATCCAGGAAGCCGTCGCAACGATCGGCGAAAACCTGAACCTGCGCCGGATGGCAGCAGTGACGGGCGAGCATGTGGCGATGTATGTCCACAACTCAGTGGCTGACGGCATGGGCCGGATTGGCGTTCTGGTGGCGATCACCGGAGCGGACGTTGGCTTTGCCAAGCAAGTCGCTATGCACGTCGCGGCTACCAACCCTCTGGCGCTGTCGGAAGCGGACCTTGACCCGTCGGTGGTCGAGCGCGAGTTGGCCGTTCAAACCCAGAAAGCGCTGGAAGAGAACGCAACCTCGCCCAAACCAAAGCCGGAAGCGGTGATTCAGAACAACATCATCCCGGGACGGATGAAGAAGTTCCTCGCTGAAAACACGTTGATGGGCCAGATGTTCGTGATGAACCCAGAGATCACTGTGGCGCAAGCCGCCAAGGACGCTGGTGTGCAAATCACCGGCTTTGTTCGCATGGGTGTGGGCGAAGGCATCGAGAAGGAAAAAGAAGACTTCGCTGCAGAAGTTGCGAAGATGGCGCAAGCCTGAGACATTGAAAATCAGGGCAGGGGGCCGGTGGAAACACCGGCTCTTTTGCTTTGCATCGTACCGGATTCTACAAACGAAAACGGTGCGATCCCGAAGGACCGCACCGTTGCTGTCTCGCCTGGCCCCCTGGGGATGAGGACGGGCAAGCAAGACAAAAACAGCCACAACAATAGTGGCGTTCTGAGAGCCTTTTCAGGCCCCTACCAAAAACCAGCTACGGTAAATTCCCACCGCGCCGGACGTCCGGCTGGGCGTGCCACCGCCCGCTGAACAAGATTAGTGTGCATGATGACGCAGCGTAACGCGAGTAAGGAAACCCCTACCTGAAGATCAATGCGCGGCCTGCGCCATGTCCGGCAGACGCTGGAAGATCATGTTCAGTAGCGCACCCTTGGCCACCGCTTGCGCCGTGGTTTCCACTGCCAGTGCTTCGCGCGCGAGGCGCAGGTGCTTTTCCACCATTGCCGGCGAAACGCCCATCAACAAGGCGACATCCTGAGTTGTCTTGCCGTCGGCGACCCATTCCAGCGCCTCGCGCTGGCGAGGGCTAAGGGCACGATGCCGGCTCAGTTGCGGTAGATGCACGATGGTCAGGTGCATCATGTTGGCCACGGCAACAATCTCCTCGCGCCGGCAGGCAAAGATATCCTCGACACTGGTATGGGTTAGGCCGTGGTCGGCAATCAGGCCCAAGGCACCTTTGGCGCGCGCCGTGGCGTTGGGAAAGCTGATCGAGATGCCCGCAGTCACCCCCATTGCTGCATTCTGGCGCACGGCCTCGGCTTCCTCGGCAGACAGGCGACCCGCCTCATACGCCTCTTTCACCCATGCCCAGGTGCAGGCGCCTGCACTGCGCTCTGCCCAACGGAAAACCGGGGTCTTTGCATAGAATCCGCCCTGAAAGTAGCGCTTCACATAATCGGCGTCACAGGTCGACAGGAACAGCGCATCATCTGGGTCGCCAATCGTCTTCACATGGCGAAACCGGGTAAACCCGTAGTTGGCGCGGCCAAACCCAAGCGATGCGAAATACACCGTTGCGTGGCCCCATGCCTCATCGATCGAGGAGGAAGCGGCGACGCGGTTAAGCAATGCGAGAACGGTCGTCTCTGTCATGGTCGTTTCCTTCGAAAGCCGTCGGCAATGTGCAACCACAGACCGGAGCGCCAAGCGGGCAACGGCTTGTCCTTGCCTTGATAGGTGTCATACGGTTGGATGATCAAGCTGTCGAGGCTCTAGGGCGGCTTGCGGGAGTTACAGGGTATTCATGACAGCAGATGTCATCGTTATCGGCGGCGCGGTCATGGGATCGTCAGTGGCCTATTGGTTGACCAAGCTGTCGCCAGGGCTTGACGTGCTGGTTGTGGAACAGGACTCGAGCTTTTCCAAGGCGGCTACGTCGCGGTCGGTGGCATCTATCCGGCAACAGTTCACCACCGCCGTCAACGTCGAGATTTCGCGATTCGGGATTGGATTTCTGCGAACCTTCGCAGAGCAGTTGGGCCAGTTGGCGGACGTCGGGTCCCTTGGGTTGAAGGAGAATGGCTATCTGTTCGTAACCGGCCAACCCGATACCGCCGCAGTGATGGCCGAGGTCGCCCAGATGCAGCGCCAGCACGGCGCAGGAACCGAGATCTGGGGGCCGGAACAGATAAAGGCGCGCTTTCCTTGGCTGGAGGTTGGAGACCTTGTTGCCGGGTCGTTCGGTCCACACGACGAAGGCTGGTTTGACAATATGGGGCTGATGGCGGGCTTCAAGGCAGCGGCGCGGGCACAGGGCGCGCGCTTTGTCAGCGACAAGGCCACCGGACTGCGCGTGCAGGACGGGCGAGTGACCGGAGTCACGTTGGCAGGGCGGGGCGAGGTGGTGTGTGATGCTGTGGTCAACGCAGCCGGGACGCGCGCGGCCGAAGTGATGGCCTGGGCCGGACTGCCACATGCGGTCGAGCCCCGCAAACGCACGGTCTTCGTAATCGATGCCCCCAACGCACGCTACCCCGACGCCCCCTTGCTGGTGGACGCGGGATTTTATTTGCGGCCCGAAGCCAACCACTGGATCACCGCGACAGTGCCAGCCGAGGACGGCCCTTGCGATCCGGGCGATTTCGAGCCGGATCTGCATCTGTTCGAAGATGTCATCTGGGAACAGCTTTACGCCCGCTCTCGTTCATTCGACGCGGTAAAGGTGGTGCGCCACTGGGTTGGGCACTATGACTATAACACATTGGATCAGAACGCTATTCTGGGCCCGCACCCGGCGCTGCCCAATCTGCATCTGATGAGCGGTTTTTCCGGACACGGCTTGCAGCAATCACCTGCCGTCGGGCGTGGCGTGGCCGAACATCTGCTGACCGGAGCCTGGCAGACAATTGATCTGAGCGACCTGTCGGTTGCGCGGATGGTTGAAGGCCGCCCGTTCCGCGAGCGCGCAGTCGTGTAGCATTGCGGTTTTGTTGAGCTAAAGCCGCGGTTCCAGATGGCGGACCAGGCCTGGCAGGGCGTCGAAGTGATCAAAAATCGCTTTGGCACCAAGGAGTTCTGCGGCGATCTTGCGGTAACCTTGTGAGTATAGAACCAATGGCTCGTTTGCGGCGACGGCTGTTTCTGCATCCACCTCGCTGTCGCCGACAAAAAGAATGCGCGCGCTGCCTAACTGCACCTTTGCTGCCAGCAGCGGGGCAGGGTCCGGTTTGCGTTGCGGCAGGCTGTCACCGCCAATGATCACTTTGAAATGCCGGTCGAGCCCAAAGTGACGCAACACCGATCGCGCCGGAGACGCGGGTTTGTTGGTGCAGATGGCCATCGGGTGACCCCGCGCAGCAAGGTTGTCCAGCGCATCATCGACGCCAGGGTATAGTGTTGTTAGATCAACAGCTTGCTCGTAGTTTGTGACAAATTGAGAGACCAAATCATCGTGCAGGTCGGCAGCATCGGGCAGCCCTGCATGGGCCATCAGGCGCGCCACCAGAACTCCAACTCCGTTACCGATGAAGCCACGGACCGTTGCGAAATCAAAGGGGCCATAGCCGTTGCGCGCAAAGACCAGATTGGCCGTTGCGTGAATATCAGGGGCGCTGTCGATCAGTGTGCCGTCCAGATCGAAGATCAGCCCGACGCGGTTACTCATCCGCTGCCGCCTTGCGCAGCGCCCGGATGTTTTCCCCGTAAGCTGCTGGCTGCAGGGCCGTTCCCCCCTTGAACAGCGCCGAACCAGCGACCAGCACGTCCGCACCTGCGGCGGTGGCAAGCGGTGCCGTGGCAAGCGTCACACCGCCATCCACCTCGATGTGGATCGGGCGATCACCGATCATCTGGCGAATGCTGCTGATCTTGGCCAACTGCGACGACAGGAACGCCTGACCGCCAAATCCCGGATTCACGGTCATCACGCAAATCAAGTCAGTGGTGTCGAGCAGCTGCGATACCGCGTCCAGTCCAGTCCCGGGATTGATCGCCAGTCCGGCCTTTTTTCCTTTGGATCGAATAGCTTGCATAGTTCGGTGAATGTGCGGACCAGCCTCTAGATGAACTGTGATGATATCGGCGCCCGCGGCTGCAAAAGCGTCAACAAAGGGATCCACCGGGGCGATCATTAGGTGAACATCCATCACGCCCTTGATGTGCGGACGCAGAGCCGCGCACATTGCTGGCCCGAAGGTGATGTTGGGCACAAAGTGACCGTCCATTACATCGACATGCACCCAATCTGCGCCCTGAGCCTCGATCGCGCGACATTCTGCACCGAAATTGGCAAAGTCTGCGGCCAGAATGGAGGGCGCTATCTTGAGACTGCGGTCAAAGGCCATAGCGGTTTCCTTTTCACTATCATTCGCGTCATATCGCGCAAAAGGTCGGGTTTCCAGCCTTGCTTACATTACATAATACTGATTATGCGCTATTTACAGTGATTGCAGTTTCGGTTGTTTGACCCCTACTTCACCCTGCTCCGCTGTCTAAGCTAGCCGGGAATGAAAAGGCCCGGTCACCAAGTGACCGGGCCTTTCCTTTAGAGAAGTAGCGCCAATCAGCCGACGACCTCGAGACCTGAAAAGTAGAAAGCAATCTCGCGCGCCGCCGATTCCGGGCCATCAGAGCCGTGCACGGAATTTTCACCAACCGACAGCGCAAATTCCTTGCGGATGGTGCCTTCTGCAGCGTTTGCCGGATTGGTGGCACCCATCACTTCACGGTTCTTCAAAATGGCGCCTTCGCCTTCCAGCACCTGCACGACAACCGGTTCGGACGCCATGAACTCGCACAGCTCGCCGTAGAAGCCGCGCTCCTTATGCTCGGCGTAGAACGCGCCGGCTTGTGCAACCGTCAGATGAATCCGCTTCTGAGCGACGATCCGCAGGCCGGCCTCTTCGAACTTGGCGTTGATCTTGCCGGTCAGGTTGCGCTTCGTTGCATCGGGCTTGATGATCGAAAGGGTGCGTTCGGTGGCCATGACGTCCTCATAGATTGACGGTACAGGCCCCTGCCCGCACCTGAATTTCGACTGCCTGCTAACACGCGGCGCAGAGAATGAAAAGGTGGCGGCACGGCAGCAAAAACGCCCGTAAAGCTACGCCTAATTTGGGAACTTGCCTGGTCAGCAGTTGACCTTGATCCAGCCTTAGGGCAAGTCGCAGCGCATGCTCAAAATCTCAGACATCACCTATTCCGTTGAAGGCCGCCCGCTGTTTGAGGGGGCGTCTGCGACAATTCCCACCGGTCACAAGGTTGGCCTTGTCGGCCGCAACGGCGCGGGGAAAACCACGCTGTTCCGCCTGATCAAGGGCGAGCTGGCGCTGGAGGGTGGCGAGATCAACCTACCCTCTCGCGCCCGGATCGGTGGTGTCGCGCAGGAGGTGCCGTCGTCGGAAACCTCGCTGCTGGAAACGGTTCTGCAAGCTGACGTCGAACGCGCGAGCCTGTTGGCCGAAGCCGATACAGCGACCGACCCGCACCGCATTGCGGAAGTGCAGGCGCGTCTGGCTGACATCGATGCCTGGTCCGCAGAAGGGCGCGCCTCCAGCATTCTAAAGGGCTTGGGGTTTGATGCGGCCCAGCAGTTGATGCCCTGCTCGGCGTTTTCGGGCGGCTGGCGGATGCGCGTGGCGCTTGCCGGAGTGTTGTTCGCCCAACCTGATTACCTGCTTTTGGACGAACCGACCAACTATCTGGATCTTGAAGGCGCGCTGTGGCTCGAAGCCTACCTGCAGAAATACCCACATACCGTGCTGATCATCAGCCACGACCGCGGTCTCCTGAACCGCGCAGTTCAGGGCATCCTGCACCTTGACGACCGCAAGCTGACCTATTGGACCGGCCCTTACGACCAGTTCGCGCGCCAGATGGCCGAGCGCCGCGCCGTCTTGCAGGCCGAGGCGAAAAAGCAGGATCTGCGCCGGGCGCATCTGCAAAGCTTCGTGGATCGGTTCAAGGCCAAAGCATCCAAGGCCGTGCAGGCGCAGTCGCGCGTGAAGATGCTGGGAAAGATGACGCCGATCACCGCGCCGGAAGACGCCAAGAAGGTGGTCTTCACTTTCCCCGCGCCTGAGGAGTTGTCGCCGCCGATCATCAACATGGAAGGCACTGCCGTGGGTTACGGGGGGCCGCCGGTTTTGAAAAAGCTGTCGTTGCGCATCGATCAGGACGACCGGATTGCGCTTCTGGGGCGAAATGGTGAGGGAAAGTCTACCCTTTCCAAGCTGTTGGCGGGCAAACTTGAAGCGTCCGAGGGCCGCATTGTGCGCTCGTCCAAGCTTCGGATCGGTTACTTTGCGCAGCATCAGGTGGATGAACTGCACATCGACGAAACGCCGCTGCAGCACATCATGCGTTTGCGCCCAGCCGAAGGGCAAGCCCGCCTCCGGGCGCGTCTGGCTGGATTTGGTCTGATGGCGGATCAGGCGGAAACGCTGGTCGGGCGGCTGTCCGGCGGGCAAAAGGCACGATTGTCCTTGCTGCTGGCAACAATCGACGCGCCGCACCTGCTGATTTTGGACGAACCGACCAACCACCTCGATATGGAAAGCCGTGAGGCGCTGGTCGAGGCGCTGACCGTCTATTCCGGCGCGGTCATTCTGGTCAGCCATGACATGCATCTTCTTGGCCTTGTGGCCGACCGGCTGTGGCTGGTAAAGGACGGGGCGGTCACGCCCTACACCGAAGATCTGGAGGCCTACCGTCGCCAGCTGCTTGCCGGGGACGAAGACACCAAGGCCCCAGCGAAGCCCGTTGAAAAGCCGAAGAAGGCCAGCCGTGACGAGGTTCTGACCCTCAAGGCCGACGTCCGCAAATGCGAGGAGCGTTTGGCCAAACTGAACGACATGCGCGACAAGCTGGCGAAAAAGCTGGCAGATCCGGCATTGTACGAAGCCGTACGGATCGGTGAGCTGGAAACCTGGAACAAGAAGTATGCCGAAGTGATGGACGGTTTGGACCGTGCCGAAGCGATGTGGCTTGCAGCGCAGGAGCGGCTTGAGGCGGCGGCCTGACGCAGTCCTTTCCAAATGCCTGCTCGCGCGGTAGCAAGGGTCAACCGCGAGAGGGTCCATGCCGGAAACCGCCTTTCTGATCACTGCTTTCGTAACGCTGTTTGTGGTGATCGATCCTCCCGGTCTGGTGCCGCTGTTCATCGCGCTGACCCGCGGCATGGGCGTGGAAAAGCGCCGTGCCATGGCGCTCAGGGCCTGCACCATCGCGTTTATCCTGTTGCTGCTGTTTGGTCTTGCGGGCGAAGCGCTGCTTGGATTCATCGGCATTTCGATGCCGGCTTTCCGCATTGCGGGCGGTATTCTGCTGTTTCTGACCGCGCTGGACATGCTTTTTGAACGCCGCACCCAGCGGCGCGAAGGACAGCAAGCCGAAGCCGATCATGACCCTTCGGTCTTTCCGCTGGCCACACCGCTGATTGCCGGACCCGGCGCAATCGCCTCGATCATTCTGTTGGTCGGGCAGTCCGGCCCGGGATGGATCGGCACCATCGCAGTTCTGGCGCTGCTGTTGGCGATGATACTGGTGACCTTTGCCTTTCTGCTTGCCTCGCCGCCATTGGAGCGGCTTTTGGGCCGCACCGGGACCATTGTTATCACAAGGCTACTGGGGATGCTTCTGGCCGCACTTTCGGTGCAGTTCGTGATCGACGGCATCCGTGGCACCGGGTTGATCGGCTGACCGTTGCTTTGCGCCGCATGATCCCCATATCGTCAGCAAACCAGCGTTTTGGCAAAGTGGACATAACATGGACGGCGATACCATCAGTCGGCTGGCTTATCTTGCGATCATTCTGGTCGCGCTCGGCGGCTGGGCCATGGTCGAGTTTCGCCAACGTATGGGTCAGGCCCTGCGGATGGTGGCGGCCTGGGGGCTGATTTTCTTGGCGATGATGGCCGGCTATGGCCTTTGGACCGACATACGCAGCGACATCATGCCCACGCAGATGGTCAGCACAACCGGTGCGATCGAAGTACCGCGCGCCGCTGACGGGCACTACTACCTGACACTTGAAGTGAACGGCACACCCGTCGTTTTCATGGCAGATACCGGGGCCACCAACATGGTGTTGTCGCGCGATGATGCGCGCAGGTTGGGGATTGAGCCGGATAGTCTGCTGTATGTCGGCGAGGCAAGCACGGCAAACGGTGTCGTTCGAACGGCGCGGGTGGAATTGCCGTTGGTGGAACTTGGGCCGTTCCGGAACGAAAGCTTCCCGGCTTGGGTCAATGATGCCGAGATGGATGGCTCGCTGCTCGGTATGGATTACCTTGGTCAGTTCCGGTTGGAGATTGACGGCGACAAGATGGTCTTGCGCCAGTAAAGCGTTACGAGGCGGCCCCGGACTCGGCCTTCTTTTCCCAACGCCCACTGTCTTCCGACCAATACTGCGCAGCGATGCCGGCACTGCTGAGGCGTTTCCAATCCACTCGGGCCGCTTGCAGGCGTGCGTCGTCGGCCCCGTCAAACAAAATCCAGACACGCTCCATCGCTGCGATTTCCACATCTGTGGCCTGTGCCCCGTCAAGCAGGGCAAGTGCGCGTGCCCCATTTGTCACCGGTCCCTGCCCTATCAGAACCGGTTGATCAGACTCTTGCGCGCCGCCTTGCAGGCCGTGCGGCAAGAACTCCTCCTCAGGTCCCAGCCATAGCTTGGCATCCAGCTGTTCCAACTTTGCATGATCAGTACCGCGGATCATCACCCGCCAATCTTGCGCCATGGCGCGGCCGACAAGCGACCGAACCGTATGGGCCGCATCGGATCGCGTCATGTGGTAGAACATCACCATGCCCATCCGGCGTTCAGCCCTTTTCGTACCGGTCGCGGATCAACCGGTCCAGTGCCATGACCCCCCAACCCGTCGCCCCCTTGGGGGCAAGCGCCGTATCGGATTTCAATAGCGCCGTTCCGGCAATATCGAGATGGCACCATGGTGTTTCGGGTTTCACGAAACGCGCCAGGAACTGAGCCGCGGTGATCGCCCCGCCATCCCGGCCACAGGAATTGACGATGTCGGCGATGCGGGATTTGAGTTTCGCATCATAGCCATCGCCCATCGGCATCCGCCAAGCGCCTTCGCCCTCGGCCGCTGCGGCCTTGAGGAATGCGTTGCACAGATTATCACTGTTGGAAAAGACGCCGGTGTTTTCATGACCAAGGGCCACGATGATCGCCCCTGTAAGGGTGGCCAGGTTGATCATGCCGACCGGTTTGAACCGTTCCTGGGCGTACCAAAGCACATCGGCCAGCACCAAACGCCCTTCAGCGTCGGTGTTGATGACCTCGATCGTGTCACCTTTCATCGAACGCACCACATCACCGGGGCGTTGCGCCCGCCCGTCCGGCATGTTTTCTACCAGCCCCACCAGGCCCACCACGTTGACCTTTGCCTGTCGCATGGCCAGTGTCCGCATCACCCCCGCAACAACCCCGGCGCCGCCCATATCCATGGTCATTTCTTCCATGCCACCGGCTGGCTTGATTGAAATGCCGCCGCTGTCGAACACCACGCCTTTGCCGACCAGCGCAAACGGCGCATCGCCCTTCTTGCCGCCGTTCCATTGCATCACCACAACCTTGGACGGGCTCTCCGACCCCATGCCCACACCCAAGAGCGCGTTCATGCCCAGCTTCAAAAGCTCCGGCTCTTCCAGAATCTCGACGTGAAGCCCCAACTCGTGCATCGCCGCCAGTCGGGCCGCAAAATCGTGTGTGGTCAGCACATTGGCTGGCTCATTCACCAGATCGCGGGTGAAGAACACGCCTTCTGCAACTGCGGCCATCGGGGCTGCTTGTTTTGCCACCGCTTCCGGGGCGGCAACCATCATCGTGACCGGACCCAAAACCTTCTTCTCGCCGCTCTTGTGAGCCGTAAACTCGTAAGCCCGCATCGCCACCCCAAATGCCAGATCAGCGGCGCGCGGATGAGATTCGCCCAGGATCAGCGTCGCCGCCGCTCCATGGGTCCGTCCTATGGTGCCACCAGCCTTGCGCGCTGTCGCAATGTCAGCTCGTTTCGGCAGGCGGACGATCTGCACCGCATCGGCGGCAAGCCCTGCGGGAAACGCCAGTTCCAGAGAATCGCCCGGCCTGGCCTTGGAAAAAGCATCCGACGCTACCGCCCGCGCCAGCGCGCCTTTCATCAGCCTGTCCAGCCTGCGTCCTGCCGGGCTGAGCGCTGCACCAGCATCGGCCAGAACGCTGATGCGTCCGGTGTGACCACTCAGCAGTTCAAGATCAGTGGCGTGGAATTGAATGGGCAGTGGATTGGACATAGGGTTTTTCTCACCTTTCGGGGGGTCGGCAAAGCCTTGCTTCAAGGCTACAATTTCGCCATGGGATTGGCCAGATATGAGTTTTCGCCGCCGGCGAATTCCGTTAGGGTTGGCGCAACATCTTGTGGGAGCATGGCGGACAGTGTCCAGATTCGACAGATATCTGCTGTCACTGCTGCTTCAGCTCTTCGGGTTCTTCTCGCTTGTGCTGGTGGCTGTGTATTGGGTGAACCGGGCGGTTGGTCTGTTTGACCAACTGATCAGAGACGGTCAGTCCGCGGTGGTCTTTCTGGAATTTTCGCTGCTGACACTGCCGAACGTGATCCGGCTTGTGCTGCCGGTTTCGGCCTTTGCGGCGGCGGTTTACGTGGTCAACCGGTTGATGCAGGAAAGCGAGCTTGTGGTCATGCAGGCCACTGGTTTTTCATATTTCAGGCTGGCACGACCAATCCTGTACTTCGGCTTGGTGGTCATGGCCGCGCAGTTGGTGTTGGTGCATTTTCTCGTGCCGGCAAGTCAGCGCATCTTGACGGAGCGGAGTGCGGAAATTTCCGAGAATGTCACAGCGCGGTTCCTGAACGAAGGACAGTTCATGCATCCGGCAGATGGCGTCACCCTTTACGTCCGGGATATCAGCCAGACCGGCGAGCTGAATGACCTGTTTCTGTCGGACGAACGCAGCACGACGGAACGCATGACCTATACGGCCCGCCGCGCCTTGTTGGTGCCCGGCGATGTCGCGCCGAAGTTGTTGATGTTTGATGGTGCAGCGCAGTCCCTGACCCGGGCTGATCAGCGGATGTCGGTTACCAGGTTTGCCGATTTCACCTTGGATCTTGCGGGGCTGATATCTGCCAGTGGGCGCGGTGGACAGTCGATTGACGCTTTGTCCACAATGGAATTGCTGCATCCTACAGACGAGTTGATGCAGGCCACACACTCCACGAAGGCAGAGTTCCTTCAAGAAGGAAACTGGCGCTTTGCCAGCCCGATGCTTGCGGTTGCTGCGCCATTGATCGGGTTTGCCGCCCTGATGTTGGGCACCTTTTCCCGCTTCGGCCTGTGGCGTCAGATGGTGTTGGCGGTAGGGTTGCTGATCTTGATGCAAATGGTCAGTACCTGGTCATCGGGCGTGGCGATGAAACAGGCGGCGGCATGGCCGCTGACGTATCTGGCGCCGGTCAGTGGTGGCCTGATTGGCGTGGCACTATTGGCGCTGGCCGAGCGGCCACGACGCCGACGCAGGATCGCGGCATGACGCTGAACCTGTACATCGCGCGGCGTTTTCTGTGGACAGTGACCATAGTATTTCTGATTTTCTTTGGCATCTTGATGCTGATCGACATGATCGAACAATTGCGCCGGTTTTCTTCTGTCGGCGTTGGGCTGTCTCAGGCGATGGGACTTGCGCTGATCAACGTTCCTGAAACGCTTTACCGGGTGATGCCGCTGATCGTGATCATCGGGTCGATCACCATGTTCCTTGGCCTCGCGCGATCGTCGGAATTGGTGGTGGTGCGCGCGGCAGGTCGTTCGGGATTGCGATTTCTTCTGACACCGCTACTGGTGGCCGTGGGGCTTGGCCTGCTGACGGTGACGGTTTTCAACCCGATTGTCGCGGCAACTTCCAAGCAGTATGACAATTCCCGCGCCGCGCTGTCTCAAAGCGGAGTCTCTGTGCTGTCGGTGGCGGACAGCGGGCTTTGGCTGCGCCAGGGCTCTGACGACGGTCAGACCGTCATTCAGGCAGCACGATCGAATTTCGACGGAACCCAGCTTTTTGGCGTGACGTTTATGAGCTTTGATGCGTCCGGGTTGCCAAACACGCGCATCGAGGCTGCTTCGGCCAAGCTCGGTGCCGGCGGCTGGGTGTTGAGCGGGGCAAAGACTTGGCATCTGGCGGATCCAAACCCCGAACTTACAGCGACAACCGCAACTGGCGATGTCTCGTTGCCGTCCGACCTCACGCCTGAACGTATCCGTGACAGTTTCGGCACACCCAGCGCCATCCCCTTCTGGGAACTTCCCGCTTACATCAGCGGGTTGGAGCGGGCTGGTTTTTCGGCGCGTGAATACAGACTGTGGCTGCAGATGGAACTCGCCCAGCCCCTGTTGATGGCTGCCATGGTGCTGGTGGCAGCGGGCTTTACCATGCGGCACGTGCGGTTTGGTGGCACAGGGCGGATGGTGCTGTATGCGATGCTGGCCGGTTTCAGCATTTTCTTTCTTCGAAACTTCGCGCAAGCGCTTGGCAACACCGGTCAAATACCGATCTCCATTGCCGCGTGGAGCCCCCCGCTCGCTGCGGCCCTTCTGGCCCTCAGCCTCCTTCTGCATCTGGAGGATGGCTGATGGTCAGGCTGCTCTTCATTGCAGGTCTGATGCTGGCGCTGGCCTTTCCGGCGTCGGCACAGGAACAGGCGACGCTGGTTTCCGACAGCCTGGAAATCGCCGGGGACAGCCGGCTGATTGCTGACGGCAATGTTGAAATCCTGTTCAAGGGCCGCCGCCTGAAGGCCGCACGGATCGTATACGATCAGCCGGCTAACCGTCTGGTTATCACAGGCCCGATCGTGCTGACCGACGAGACGGGCAAGACACTGATCCTTGCGTCACAAGCTGAATTGTCCGCCGATCTGGCAGAGGGCATCCTGACCAGCGCCCGGCTGGTTCTGAACCGGCAACTGCAGCTGGCCGCAAACCGGATGATGCGGGTGGCGGGTCGCTATACTGCCATGGACAATGTGGTAGCTTCGTC
>NZ_JANMET010000035.1:0-7191 GCF_031377265.1 Tabrizicola sp.
TGGGTGGAAATCGCGGCGCGCTGGACGCATGTGATCACCGCCATCGCGTGGATCGGCAGTTCGTTTTACTTCATCGCGCTGGATCTGGGGCTGCGCAAGACGCCGAGCCTGCCTGCCCTTGCACATGGCGAAGAGTGGCAAGTGCATGGCGGCGGGTTTTACCACATCAACAAGTATCTGGTGGCGCCAGAAATGCTGCCTGAACATCTGACGTGGTTCAAGTGGGAGAGCTATGCGACCTGGCTTTCCGGGTTCGCGATGCTGGTGCTGGTCTATTATCTGGGCGCGGAGTTGTACTTGATTGACCCGACAGTGCTGGACCTGACCGTCTGGCAGGCAGTGGCGATTTCGCTGGCGTCGCTGGCGTTCGGGTGGGTGGCGTATACCACGCTGTGCCGGGTGTTCGTCGATGCCAACCAGACCGTGCTGATGGTGGCGCTGTTTGCGGTGCTGGTGGGGATGTCGTGGTTTTACACGCAGGTGTTCAGCGGACGGGCGGCGCTGCTGCATCTGGGGGCTTTCACCGCGACGATCATGAGCGCCAATGTGTTCATGGTGATCATGCCGAACCAGCGCATCGTGGTGGCCGATCTGAAGGCCGGGCGGAGCCCGGATGCCAAGTACGGCAAGATCGCCAAGCAGCGCAGCACGCATAACAACTATCTGACGCTGCCAGTGGTTTTTCTGATGCTGTCAAACCATTACCCGCTTGTTTTTGCGACGCAATACAACTGGATCATCGCCAGTCTCGTGTTCCTGATGGGGGTGACGATCCGGCACTGGTTCAACACCAGGCACGCGCGCCGCGGCAACCCGCACTGGACCTGGGGGGTGACGGTGATCCTGTTTCTGATCATCGCGTGGCTGTCGACCGCGCCGATGCGGCTGGTGCCTGATGAGGCGGCGCTGCAGGGCGAGGCGCTGCGGCTGGCCAGTGCCGATGGGTTCGAGGATGTGGTGGGCATCGTGCAGGGCAGGTGCAGCATGTGCCATGCGGCGGAACCGTCATGGGAGGGGATGTATTGGCCGCCGAAGGGCGTGGTGCTGGAAACGCCGGCGCAAGTGGCGCATGAGGCGCGGCGGATTTATCTGCAGGCGGGGGTAACGCATGCAATGCCGCCGGCCAACCTGAGCTACATCGAGCCGGAGGAGCGGGCGAAGATCGTCAGGTGGTTTCGCGGGATCGGGGTGGATGATCCGGTCTGATGGGTGTGGAAATCCGGCCGGGGGGCTGGCGGGCCTAGCCTTCGGTGCGGCTGTCGCTGTCACGGTTGCGCGGATAGGATTTGATGCCGTCAAACGGCGGCAGCCAGCTTTCGCGGCGGATGGTCCAAAGCTCGTAGGTCGGGCGGAACTGATCGGGGGCGTCCAGCGCGCCAAGGTTCACCTCGACTTCATCGCCGCTGCGCCCGAAAACCGGCGAGCCGCAGGACGGGCAGAAATGCCGTCCGGCGCGGCTGTGCGTGGTGCCGGTGATGGCAACAGCCTGTTCGGGAAAGATTGCCGAAGCGTGGAACAGCGCGCCGTGATGCTTGCGACAATCAAGGCAATGACAGATCCCTACGCGCCAGGGCCGCCCAGTGGCGCTGATCCTGACTGCCCCGCAAAGGCAGCCGCCAGTAACAGGTTCCATCCCGACCCCTCTCTGATCTGCAAGCAATGGTCTTAGTCGCCCAGTTTCGCGTGAACCTCATCCAGATCGACCGGGCCTTTCGACATCTTGTTGGCCGGATTGTCGAAATCATAGCGGAACAGCTGAAAGTCGCGTTTGTAGATTTCCCACATGAGGTGCATCGACAGATCGTCGAAATACGCCTCGACCGGATGGGCGCGCGCCGGACCGTGGCCTTCGCTTTCGTTAAAGCGCGGAACCTGCTTCAGGTCGATCGGATGCTTTACGGTGATCTTGTCGAGCACGGTCTGCATGCCGGTGTCGAAATCTTCGGTGAAGAAGATCTGATCGTAGCGCCCGCCGTTTACGATGAAGGTGGACACGTGACCCGCCATGGCGGACCAGTGAATGTCCGGCTCCATCGGTTTTTTCCAGCGGATGCTGTCACGGGTGAACAGCAGGAACCGGCGGAAACTGGCGATCTGATCGAAGTCCTGCTTGCCGTCCGCGCCGCCAACTTCGACGCCGTATTTCTGCACCAGCAGCGGCACGAGATTGCCCCGGTAGCGTTTTCCGTTGCGTTGAATGCCGCAGATCTTGTCGAAAAAGGTGGAGAGGATCCGGGTATAGGGGTTGCGCACGCAGGTGAAGGCGTAGGATTTGTGGTGGCGTACATTGTCGATGATGCGGGGCTGGCTGGCCTCGATCGCCCATTTGTGCATGCCGGAGGAAGCGTCGTGGATGTCGCCGTCAAAGTAGTGGCCGTGGTCGGAATAAAACATGATCTGCCCGATGGTCGAGCAGGCACATTTCGGAACAACCCTGTAGACCACACTTTCGCTCTCGGTCATCCAGGTACCGGGAAACCCCATGCGCAAACACCCCTACCTTTTTCACACCCAGTTGTCGTAAGATCAAAAGTGGCCAAAAAAGCAAAGAAATTCTGTCTTTTCAAGGATGCATAGCGCAGTTTGGCCATGCAGTCATGCGGCCCACAAGGAAACGACAGCAAGAATGACGAAGATCGCCTATCTTTTGCTATGCCACAAGGACCCCGAAGGGATCATTGCGCAAGCGATCCGGTTGACGGCGGCGGGCGATTGCATCGCGATCCACTTCGATGCCCGGGCCAAGGCGCAGGATTACGAGCGGATTCGTGCAGCACTTGCGGAAAACCCGTCGGTGGCGTTTGCCAAACGCCGGGTGAAATGCGGTTGGGGTGAGTGGAGCCTGGTCGACGCGACGTTGCAGGCCACCAAGGCCGCCGTCGAGGCATTTCCGCAAGCCACGCATTTCTATATGCTGTCGGGCGACTGCATGCCGATCAAGTCGGCGGAATACACGCGGGCCTATCTGGAAGCGAATGATGCGGACTACATCGAAAGCTTCGATTTCCACGATTCCGACTGGATCAAGACCGGGATCAAGGAAGAGCGGCTGATCTATCGCCATTGGTTCAACGAACGAAACCGCAAAACCTGGTTCTATGCGTCGATGCGGGCGCAACGCGCGCTTGGGCTGACGCGCAAGGTGCCGGAGGATCTGCGGATCCAGATTGGCAGCCAGTGGTGGTGTCTGCGCCGCCAGACGGTGGAACGGGTGTTGGATTTTTGCGCAAGGCGGCCGGATGTGGTGCGGTTCTTCCGCACGACATGGATTCCGGACGAGACGTTTTTCCAGACAATCGTGCGGCATCTGGTGCCGGACCGCGAGATCAGGTCGCGCACCCCGACCTTCCTTTTGTTCACCGATTACGGGATTCCGGTGACGTTCTTTGACGATCATTTTGAAATGCTGCTGGCGCAGGACTTCTTGTTCGCGCGCAAGATCAGCGTGGATGCGATGTCATTGAAGCAGCGGCTGGGTGCGCTCTACTCCGAAACCGGGTGCAGTTTTCAGGTGTCGGGCGATGGCCGCCGACAGTTTCAGTTTCTTACCGGGCGGGGCCGGGTAGGTCGGCGGTTCGCGCCGCGGTTCTGGGAGGCGGAAACCAGCATTGGCCGCGAACGCACCCTGATGATGGTGACGTGCAAGAAGTGGCACGTGGCCAAACGTCTGGTAGACCGGGTGCGAAGCGTGACCAACCTGCCGGCGATCGACTATCTGTTCAACGAGGCGGGCACCCAGCTGCCCGATCTGGGCGGCATCCAGACCACCTTGGAAAAGCGGATGCGACATCGGCGGGCGCTGGTGCGGATGTTGTTCGATTATTGGCAAACCGACCGCCTGGTGTTCTGCATAGACCCGGCAAACACCGACCTGATGCAGGATTTTTACAAGGACCGGGCAAAGGTACGGCTGCTGGAGATCGAATGCGACTTCAGCGACGACTATCTGATCGGCCACGCCAAGCGCGTTGGTCTGGCTGGCGAACGCACCCCGCAGGAGACGATCAACCGGCTGTTGCCGACCATCCGCTATGACGTGACCTTTGAAAGCGAACGGATTCGGGATATGAATCTGCCGGGCTATGGCCTGATCCGGCAGGGGGCAACGGCGGACGAGAACGCCTTGCCGTTGGCGGAATTTCTTGACATTCCCGTCGACAAGGCGCGCGCGATTGCGGCGACAGAGTATCTATTTCTGGATTGAACCCGATGACCTACAGCTACGATCCCACGAATATCTTCGCCCGCATTCTGCGCGGCGAAATTCCCAACAAGACGGTGATGGAAACGCCGCACACGCTGGTGTTTCACGACATCCACCCGCAGGCCCCGGTGCATGTTCTGGTGGTGCCGAAGGGGGCTTATGTGACGCTGGATCATTTCGCCGCCGAAGCCTCGGCCGAGGAGATCGTGGATTTCCACCGCACCCTGGCCAAAGTCTGCCAGATGCTGGGAATTTCCGGGCCGGACGGGTATCGCGCGATCAGCAATGCCGGTGTGCATGGCCTGCAGGAAGTGCCGCATTACCATTTGCACATCCTGGGCGGGCGGGTTCTGGGACGGTTGGTCGAACCGGCCTGAACCCGCAGGAATCGGGTCGATCGGGAGGCAGTCACCGGGCATCTTTCGTGAAAATGGAGGATGCGATGCGATTTGTGGCAATTTCGACGGATCTGGCCCGGCACTATCAGGCCGGTGGGGCAGATGCGAATGGTCAGGTGCCGGAGCGGCAGCTGGCAGAAGGGGGCGGTAACCCGTGCCGCCACTGCCTGAAGATGATCGCCGACGGGGCGGAAATGCTGGTGCTGGCGCATCGGCCATTTCCCGCACCGCAGCCTTATGCCGAACTGGGACCGATCTTCCTGTGTGCTAATCCTTGCGAGGCGGGAGGTGGCGCGGCGTTGCCGCAGATGCTGGCGTCGCCCGACTATATCGTGCGGGGGTACGGCGCGAATGACCGGATCGTGTACGGCACCGGCGGCGTTACCCCGACGTCCGGCATTCCAGAGCGGGCGGAGGCGTTGTTAGGCGATCCCCAGGTGGCCTATCTGCATGTGCGGTCGGCCCGGAACAACTGCTTTCAGTGCCGCATCGAGCGGTGATCTTGGGGAGCGGCGTGCCGCCGCAAGCCTTTTGTCTTGGCTACGCGCTTGCGCGCTTCGCCTGCGGTGTGGGGGCGCTGCCTCCAAGGGCCTTGCGGCCCTTCCCCCGGGATATTTGGCGAAGAGGAAGGGTCTAGCGGCGGAACGGGCTGGGGCGGAGGCCCCGGGCGGCTGAGGTGGTGACGTCGGCGATGCGTTTGGCGCGGGTTTCAGCGGTCTTCGCGGTCTTGATCCATTCCAGGGTGCCGCGTTTGATACTGCGGGGGATCGCGTCCCAGAAGGCGCGCTGGCCGGCGGCGTCGAGGGCGGCAAGCAGGTCATCGGGCGCGGTCAGGGCGTCGACATCGTTCAGGAAATCCCATTGGCCGTTGGTCTGGGCGAGGGCGATTTTCGCCTCGCCCGCCGGTGTCATCGCGCCTGAGGCACGGGCGCGGGCGACATGCGCCTTGTTGATCGCCGACCAGGCGGATTTCGGGTTGCGCGGGGCGATCAGGATCATCGAGCGGTCAGCGTCGAGCGCGCGGGTGACAGAGTCGATCCAGCCCCAGCACAGGAGTTCCTCGGTGATGGATCCGTAGGGGCCAAGGTAATCGGGGTGGTGCTTCTTGTAACTGGCGAGCCAGATCGGGCCGGGCTGCGTGTGGTTTGCGGCGAGCCAGGCGCGCAGGTCGGCGCGCGAGCGGATGGTCAGGATCGGGGCATTGTCAGCGGCGGCCATGGGTTTCGTCCCAGGTTTTCAGCCAGCGCTTTGGGGCGGCGTCGCGCCAGGCCTGGGTCAGGCGGGCGCGGGCCCAGCCCTCGTCAATGCGGCCTGCGCGCAGGAGGATCAGGTTGTGCGGAGCATAGTGGGGGTGGAGCAGGAAGGTGTCGGGGTCGGCGGCGAGCAGCATTTCGCGTTGGTCCTTGACGCACTTGAACACGGCGGCGTCGACGTAAGGGCTCCACCAGCACCACATCTTGCCATGGGCTTTCAGGGATTCGTTGCCCCAAGGGTAGTCGATGGTGACCTGCGGCAGGTTCAGCGACAGGGCGAAGGACTTGAGGGCGGGCCAATCAGGGATCATGCGCTCTTTTCCCGAGATCATTCAAGCACACAGTGGGAATACTCGGGCCGCGGAAGCTCTTGCCGGGGAAAGGCAAGACTGAAACCGCTAGCGAATTGCGCGACGAACCCCCCATCTCTCGTTCCGAATTTTCCGTCACCGACCCCATTTTGAGCAACGCGACAGTCCTGCGTGAAGCGGATCACATCGGTCACATAGATGAGACGCAAGTCGTCGCCATCATGGACCACCGAGGCCATTGGGTGAACCGAGGTTAGAAGACCGCCGTTTTCATCTTTGCTTGCGAGATAGCGGTCGCCGAAACTCGACACATAAGAATGCTTTGAGAAGACATAGACAGTCAGAGGTAGTTCTTGCTTCTAAGTCTCCTCTGCGAGTGCGACTGCCGGGATTGCAAGTAAAACGACCGCCAAACCACCGAGAAATCTGCTGAGCCCCTTTGTTTTCACGCAACCTCTCCCAATCAATGCGCCTCGGCCCAGCTTTTGCCGGTGCCGGATTCTACGGCGAGATGGACGTTGAGCGCCACTGCAGGGTGCGCGGCGGTTTCCATGATGTGCTGGGCGATGGGGATCAGCGTTTGGGCTGCATCCTCCGCCACCTCGAACAGAAGTTCGTCGTGGACTTGCAGCAGCATCTTCGCGTCGATGCCCTTGATGGCTCCGGGCATCCGGATCATCGCGCGGCGGATCACGTCGGCAGCGGTGCCTTGAATGGGGGCGTTGATCGCGGCGCGTTTGGCGAAACCGGCGGCGGGGCCTTTGGCGTTGATCTCGGGAGTATGAATTTTCCGACCGAAAAGGGTCTGCACGTAGCCGTTTGCCTGCGCAGATTTGACAGTATCGGACATATACTCCTTGATGCCGGGGAAACGTTCGAAATAGCGGTCGATGAAGCCCTGCGCCTCGGCCCGCGGAATGCGCAGGTTGCGGGCGAGGCCGAAGCCGGAAATGCCGTAGATCACGCCGAAGTTTATTGCCTTGGCCTTGCGCCGGATGTCGGAGGTCATCTGGTCGAGGGGGACG
>NZ_JANMET010000080.1:0-12297 GCF_031377265.1 Tabrizicola sp.
TTTCCATACAGAACCCCAGCAGGGATGCGTGCATGCCCACCGCCTCGTAGCACATGTTGAGACCCGCAAGGCCTGCCAGCGCGTTGGTGATGCCCTGCTCCCATCCCGCCTGCATGTCGGGCAATTTGCTGTCGGAAATACCGCTCGCGGCACCACCGGGCAGATCATAATAGCGGTGCATCTGCGCGCAGCCCGCCGTCAGCAGGGCCTGCTCGGCCGACCCGCCCGACATCGCCCCGGTGCGCAGATCGCTGACGAAGGGCCAGGTGCCAAAGATGCAGGGCGCACCTTTCTTGATCGAGTTGGCATAGACCACGCCCGCAAGGCACTCCGCCACCGCCTGCACGATGGTCAGCGCAATCGGCGCCGGCGCCGTGGCCCCGGCCTGCCCCGCGCTTAATAGCAGCATCGGCATCCCACGACGGATGCAGTCCTCCATCGTGATGCAGCTTTCCTCCGCAAACTTCATCGGTGGCACGACGAAGCAATTGGAATTGCTGACGAAAGGCCGTTCCAGCCACTTTTCCTCACCGCCCGCAACCATGTGGATCAGATCAAAGCAAGCCGCCACATGCGCAGGGTCGGAGAAGCTGGTGCCGACATGTTTCACCGTCCCCGACAGGCTGCCGTACAGGGTGTTCAGGTCCATGTCCTGATTGTCCACCACGTCGCGGCACACCATCGTGCGCTGGTAGAAATGGATGTTGTCCAGATTGTCCACCAACCGCGCCGCATCATACAGATCCTGCGCGGTGGAATCGCGGTACTCCAGCGTGATCGGGTCGACGATATGCACCGCCGCCCCCGCCGTGCCATAGTGCACATTCGAGCCCGACAGATGCAGGTCATAGCGCGGATCGCGCGCATGCAGCGTGATGTTGCGTGCAGCCACCGCCAGCATATCCTCGACCAAAGCGCGCGGAAACCGCAGCCGCCCGTCGTCGCCCTGAATGGCGCCTGCTGCCGTCATCACCTCCACCCCTGACGGTGGCGCCTGGCTCAGACCGATCACCTCCAGCGCCTCCAGCGCGGATTGGTGGATCTGTTGCACCGCCTCCTCGGTCAGCGGTTTGAAGCGCCCCCCCGGCATTCCCGGCCGCACCGGGCGCACGTCATCGGCCAGGGGTGCGGCACGCATCGCCACCCGCGCTTCACGCCCCCCCGACCGCCGCGACCGTACCGGCTCACAAATCTCGCCAACCGCTGCTTCTTCGTTCATTTTCCCGCTCCCTTGCGCATCAGCGCATCAATCTCATCGCCCGACGCCACGCCCGAAAGCGGCGCAAAAGACCCGTCCCGCAGCATCGCCGTTACGCTGTCGCGGATTGCCGCATGGGTCAGCCGCGCGATCATCGAACCCAGCGAAATCCGCCGCACCCCCAACGCCGCCAACTCTGCCACCGACAGTGCCTGCAACGGCCCGGCGGCCAGCGCATTCACCGGCTTCTTGACCGACGCAATCACCTGTGCCAGTTCCCCCCGCCCCGGCGGCACCGGCAGATACAGCAAATCCGCCCCCGCCGCCTCAAACGCCTGCAACCGGCGAATGCCCTCGGCCAGATCATAGCTGCCGTTCATCACCCCATCGGCCCGCGCGCAAAATACAAAGGGCCGCCCCAAGGCCCGCACCGCCGCAGCGCCCGCCCGAATGCGTTCCACGGCAAGGTCAAAGGCATAGGCGGGGTTGCCCGCCACCATCTGCGTATCCTCGACCGAACAGCCCGACAGCCCGGCCTCCGCAGCCAGCCGCACCGTTTCGGCCACCACGTCCGGCGCGTCGCCAAAGCCGTTTTCGAAATCGCCTGACACCGGCAGGGGCGTCGCAGCCACCATCATTTCGGCATGCGCCAACGCCTCATCCCGGCTGACCCCACCCATGTCGGCCCGCCCCATCGTAAAGGCATGCGCCGCCGATGAGGTGGCAATCGCCTGCGCGCCCAAGCCCGCCATCATCCGGGCAGACCCGGCATCCCAAGGATTCGGGATGACGAAACAGCCCTGCTGATGCAGATCATGGAAGGCTTGATGCCGGGTCACGCACGGATCCTTTCCGATTTTGGATCATACATCGGCATCAACGAGGCCAAGGCCATGTGCCGCACCCCGGCCACCTCGATCTCGTAGCTGGAACCAAGCATGTCTACCTCGCTCTCGCCCTTGCAAGGCACGTAGCCCATGCCGACGGCCCCGCCGAGGAAATGGCCGTAGTTTCCCGATGTTACCGGCCCTACGATCTTGCCATCGCGCACCAGCGCCTCGTTGTGAAACAGCAGCGGCTCGGGGTCGGTCAGCCGGAACTGCACCATCCGGCGGTCCAGCCCCGCCTCCTCTTTGCGCAGCACCGCATCACGCCCGAGGAAGGCCGGTTTCTTGCGGCTGACGGTGAAGCCAAGCCCCGCCTCCAGCACATGATCCTCATCGGTGATGTCATGGCCCCAGTGGCGATAGGCCTTCTCGATCCGGCAACTGTCCAGCGTGTGCAGCCCGCACAGCTTCAGCCCCAGATCCGCCCCCGCCTCTTCCAGCGCCTCGAACACATGCGCGGTCTGGTCGGAACTTGCATAGATCTCCCAGCCCAGCTCGCCCACATAGGTCACCCGATGGGCGCGGGCCAAACCCATGCCGATCTCGATTTCCTTTGCCATGCCAAAGGGATGCGACACATTGCTAAAGTCAGCAGGTGACACTTTCGCCATCAGGTCGCGCGCCTTTGGCCCCATGACGCACAGCACCGATTCCGCCGCCGTCATATCGGTGATGACCGCAAAGTCATCCCCCAGATGTGCCTTAAGCCAGGCCAGGTTACGCTGCAACGTCGCCCCCGGCACCACCAGCAGATAAGCCGTCTCCGACAGCCGCGTGACCGTCAGATCCGCCTCGATGCCGCCCTGCGGGTTCAACAGCATGGTGTAGACGATCTTGCCCACCGCCACATCCATCTGCGCCGAACACAGCCGGTTCAGGTAGGCGCAGGCATCGCGCCCCTCGACCCGGATCTTGCCGAACGAGGTCATGTCGAAAAAGCCAACCCCGGTGCGCACCGCCAGATGCTCGGCCTTCTGGTTTTCAAACCAGTTCTGCCGCTTCCAGCTGTAGCGGTATTCCCGCTCCTGCCCCGCATTCGCAAACCAGTTCGCCCGCTCCCAGCCCGCCACCTCGCCAAACACTGCGCCACGCGCCTTCAGATGTTCGTGCAACGGGGTGCGGCGCACGCCCCGGCTGGTTTCCACCTGCCGGTAAGGGAAATGATCCGCGTACAGCAGCCCCAGCGTTTCGCTCACCCGTTCCTTCAGGTATTTGCGGTTCTTCTGGAACGGCTGGGCGCGGCGGATGTCCACCTCCCACAGATCGAACGGCGCTTCACCCTCGGTGATCCAATGCGCCAGCGCCATGCCAGCGCCCCCCGACCCGGCAATGCCGACCGAGTTGTACCCCGCCGCCACCCAATAGCCGCCCAACTCCGGCGCCTCGCCCAGATAGTAGCGGTCGTCCGGGGTAAAGCTTTCCGGCCCGTTGAAGAACGTGTGGATTCCGGCGGTCTGAAACAGCGGCAGGCGGTTCATCGCATGCTCCAGGATCGGCTGGAAATGGTCCCAATCCTCCGGCAGCGTGTCGAACATGAAATCCTCGCGGATGCCCGATTGCCCCCATCCATTCATCCCCCAGGGTTTCGCCTTGGGTTCAAACGCGCCGACCATCATCTTGCCGGCATCCGATTTGTAATAGGCGCATTCATCCGGCACCCGCAGCACCGGCAAATGGCCAAGCCCCGCGATCGGCTCGGTGATCAGATAGAAATGCTCGCAGGCATGCAGCGGCAGGGTCAAGCCGCTCGCCTCGGCCAGATCGCGCCCCCACATGCCGCCGCAGTTCACCACCACGTCAGTGGCAATATGCCCCGGCTCGCCGTCGGCACCGATGTAATCCACGCCGGTCACCCGGCCCCCGGCCTTGGTGACGCCCGTCACCTTGGTATGCTCGGCGATCTGCGCCCCGCGCATCCGCGCACCCTTGGCCAGCGCCATGGCGATGTTGGCCGGGTCACACTGGCCATCCAGCGGCAGGGCCACCGCCCCCACCACGCCGTCGATGTTCAGATGCGGGTACTTCGCCAGCGCCTCTTCAGGCGAGATTTCATGCACATCGACGTCGAAAATCCGCGCCACCGTCGCCTGGCGCAACAGTTCCTCATGCCGCGCCTCGGTCAGCGCGACCGAGATGCTGCCCACCTGCCGCATCCCCGTCTCGACCCCGGTCTCAGCCGCCAGCTTGACATAGAGATCGGCCGAATACTTCGCCAGCCGCGTCATGTTGGCCGATCCGCGCAATTGCCCGATCAGCCCCGCCGCATGCCAGGTGGTGCCCGACGTCAGCTGCTTGCGCTCCAGCAACACCACATCGCTCCAGCCCATCTTGGCCAGATGATAGGCCACCGAACAGCCCGAGATGCCGCCGCCGATGATCACCGCCCGAGCGTGCTTGGGAAGGGCGTTTTTGGGAAGGGTCATGCGTCACTCTCCGACGGGATCAGAACAAGTTTTCCGGGGTAACGCCCGGCGGCCAGATCGGCCTGCGCGCGGGCGATGTCGCGCATCGGATAGGTCTGCGACACCACCGGTCGCAGCCGGGCGGCGTTGATGATGGTGACGAGGCCCGCAAACACCTCGCGCGGCTGATGGGTGGCGCCATAGATCGTCAGATCGTTCAGATAGACCCGGCGCAGATCGCCAGTCACCATTGGCCCGGCCACAGCACCACTGGTGGCATAACGCCCACCGGGGCGCAGCGCGTCCAGCCGCGCCTGCCAGCCATCGCCGCCCACCACATCGATCACCACGTCAAAGCTGCGCGCGGGCGGCTCGCTGTCGCGGCCCAGCACCGCCACGTTCATCGCCCGAAGCGGCGCCGATTTCGCCAGACTGCACTGCCCGGTCACCTCGGCCCCGCGCAACACCGCCAGCTGCACCGCCGCCAAGCCCACGCCGCCCGAGGCCCCGGTCACCAGTACCCGCTCGCCCACCGCCACGTGGGCTCGGGTCAACAGGTTATGCGCCGTGCCATAGGCGCAGGGCATCGCGCCGATCTCGATATCCGTCAGGGCCGAGGCGCTGACATCATGCAGATGCCGTGCCGCCACCAGGCAATACTGCGCAAAGGCCCCGTCAAACTCCGATCCGATCGACACGAAGGCAATCGGGTTCTCGGCGGTTGGTTCATGCTGATTGGTCGGGCAGATCACCCGCGCGCCCAGATCCAACCCCTCGACCCCATCGCCCAGCGCCACGATCCGGCCGCACATGTCAGACCCCTGAATGCGCGGAAATCCCATCTGCCCCGACCAGCCCGCCGCGCGGCCCTCGCCGTACCAACCGATGCGGGTGTTGATGTCGGTCATGTTCACGCCTGCCGCCAGCACCCGCACCAGCACCTCACCCGCCTTCGGGCGCGGCACAGGGATATCATCGCGCCAGACCAGCGCCTCCGGCCCGCCGTGCCGGGTCAGTTGCACGCAAGACATGGTGGCGGGCACCGTCATGCGCGGATCCGTTCGTTCTTTGGGTCCCACAGCGGCTGATCGGCCTGCACGGTGGCCGGATAGCGGGTGCCGAAAATCTCCACCTCCACCGCGGTGCCCGGTTCATTCACCTCGGTCTTCAACATGCCCAGCCCGATGCACGCCCCCACCCGGTGGCCGTAATAGCCCGAGGTCAGTTCGCCCACCACGCGCCCCTGATGCCAGATCGTCGACATATAGGGCGGGTCCTGATCGCCGGCCTCGATCACCAGCGTGCAGAACCGCTTGGTCACCCCTGCCTGCTTTTCCGCCGCCAGCGCCGCCTTGCCGCGGAAATCGGGCTTCGTCCAATCGACAAACCGCTCCAGCCCGCCTTGCAGCACGGTGTAATCGGTCGAAAGATCGCCCTTCCAGCCGCGATAGCCCTTTTCCACCCGCAGCGAATTCAGCGCGAACATCCCGAAGGGGCTCAGGCCCAGCGGCTTGCCCGCCTGCAGCACCGCATCCCAAACCGCCGCCGTATCGGCCACCCGGCTGTGAATCTCCCAGCCCAGCTCGCCCGCAAACGACACCCGCATCAGGAACACCTCGGCTCCGGCCAATCCTGCCGCCTGAAACGTCAGCCAGCCCTTGCTCAGATCGGCATCGGTCACGCTGGCCAAAATCTCGCGCGATTTCGGCCCGGTCAGGATCTGGGTGGACCAGTCCGTCGTCTCATCCGTCAGCGTCAGCCCAGCCCCCAGATGGCGTGTCAGCCAGTCCTTGTCATGCACTTGCGCCGTGGCTGCGGTGATCAGCAGCAGCCGGTCGTCGCCCAGCCGCGCCACCGACATCTCGGTGACGATGCGGCCCTTGTCATCGGCAAAATACGCCAGCCCCAGCCGGCCCACCGCTGGCACCTTGCCGGTGATCTGGCGCGCCAGCCAGTCCGCCGCCCCCTGCCCTTCGACCACAAACCGCGAAAATCCGGGCAGGTCCAATATCCCCGCCGCGTCGCGCACCGCCGCACATTCCTCGCGCACCGCGCCGAACCACGGCCCCTTACGGTCCCAAGTCCGCTGCGCATCTTCCGAAACATCATCACCGGGGCGCGCGTACCACAGCGCCCGCTCCCATCCATTGTAAGGCCCGAACTGCGCGCCCAGAGCGGCGGTACGCTCATGCACCGCGCTCAGCTTCTTGCCGCGCCCCTCGGGCCAGACGTGATGCGGGAAATGCATGGCGTATTCATGGCCATAAACCTCCAGCCCCTTCTTCACGCAATACTCCGGGTCCTCGAACCCGGTAAAGCGGCGCGGGTCGCAAGACCACATGTCCCACTCGGTCGCGCCCTCGGTCACCCATTCGGCCAGCACCTTGCCCGCCCCACCCGCCTGACAGATGCCAAAGGTGAACACACAGGCCTCGAACGCATTCGGCACCCCCGGCATCGGCCCGATCAGCGGGTTACCATCCGGCGTATAGGGGATCGGGCCGTTTATCACCTTGGTCAGGGCGGCCTTCTCCAGCAACGGCACCCGTGCCATCGCATCGGCGATGTACCATTCCAGACGCTCCAGATCATCCGGGAACAGCTGGAAACTGAAGTCCTCGGGGAAGGGATCGTCCTTGCTCACCCAATGCGCGCGGCCGTTGCGCTCATAGGGGCCAAGGTTGAAGCCGTGTTTTTCCTGCCGCAGGTAATAGCTGCTGTCCACATCGCGTAGCAGCGGCAGCTTGCCCCCGGTCGCTGCCGAATGCGCCGCGATCTCCGGGATGGTGTCGAACAGCATGTATTGATGGCTCATCACCATCATCGGCAGATCGCGCCCGAACATCGCCCCCACCTGCCGCGCATAATAACCCGCCGCATTGATCACAATCTCGCAGCGCACCTCACCCTTCGGCGTCTCGATCACCCATTCGCCGTTTTCACGCCGCACGCCGGTCACCGGGCAGAACCGCTCGATCTTGGCCCCCATCTGCCGCGCGCCCTTGGCCAGCGCTTGGGTCAACTGCGCCGGATCAATGTCGCCATCATAGGGGTCATACAGCGCCCCGGTCAGATCATGCGTTTCCACGAACGGATATTTCGACCGGATATCGCCCGGCGACAGGATCTCCAGATCCATCCCCTGATAGCGCCCCATGCCGACGACGCGCTGAAACTCCTGCAGCCGTTCCTTTGAATGCCCCAGCCGCACTGACCCGGTGACATGGTAGTTCATCGGGTAATCGACCTCGGCCCCCAAGCCCCGGTACAGGCCCGCCGAATAGCGCTGCATGTTCATGATCGACCAGCTGGCGCTGAACGTCGGCACGTTGCCTGCCGCATGCCAGGTTGACCCGGCCGTCAGCTCGTTCTTTTCCAACAGCAGGCAATCCGTCCAGCCCGCCTTTGCCAGATGATACAGGCATGACGCCCCGACCGCGCCGCCGCCGATCACCACAACACGCGCCTGCCCCGGAACTGCCGACATCCGCTTCTCCCACTGCTTTTCGCCTTGCACTATCCTCTGTTGAGCGGACGCTTTCAATTCGGCATCTGCCGCGCTATTGATCGGATAATCCGATCAGGACGCTGCCATGCAAATCGAACTTGTCGATACCTTTCTGGACCTTGTTGAAACCCGCAGCTTCAACCGCACCGCCGACCGGATGGGCGTCACCCAATCCACCGTCTCGGCCCGGGTCAAGGCGCTCGAACAGGCGCTTGGCGCGCAGCTTTTTGCACGCTCGCGCGCCGGCACTGACCTCACCACCGAAGGCCTGCGCTTTGAGGGCCACGCCCGGATGCTGCGCCAGGAATGGACCGCCGCCCGCCGCGCCATGACCCCCGCCGGCGACGCCGCGCTCAGCCTGCGCCTCGGCATCCAGAACGACCTTGCCGCCGCCGCCCTCGGCTCCCTCGTCGCGGCCTTCCGCCAAGCCCTGCCGCAAACCGCCTTCTACATCGAGCCGGACTATTCCACCCAGATGTGCAGCGACCTGCAATCCGGCAGCCTGGATTTCGCAGTGATGTTCACCCCCAAGGCCCACCCTGACCTGCACTTCACCAGCGTGGGCGAGATCACCTACCGCCTGATCTCCTCCGACGCCCGCACCAGGGCCGAGATCAACCCCGAAACCATGATCTTCGCCCATTTCTCGCCCGCGTTCGAACGCAGCCACCGGATGCTCTTGCCCGAACTCTCGCAGGCACCACTGTCAGTTGGTCAAAGCACCGCCGTCTCGGCCCTGCTCCTTGCCATGGGCGGCTCGGGCTATGTGATGCAAGATGCCGCCGCCGCGCTGATTGCCACAGGCCGTTTCCGCCACGTCACCGATGCCCCGCTGATCACCCAGCCGATCTATGCCGCGATGCACCTGAAGAACCGCACTGCGCGGCTGCATCGCCGGCTGGTGCAACTGGTGACTAGGCACTTCGCCTGATCCAAACACTTCGCCTGATTACAGCACCATCTGCACCCGGTGCCCCGGCGCATGCGCCAGCCGCACAAAGGTCACCGGCCCGGCCAGCCCAAAGGTCATGCGCTCGGTGATGAACAGCGCCACCCCCGGTGCCACGCCCAGCACCACCGCCTCCCGCGCCAGCGCAGGTTCCGCTGAAAAGGCGATGTCGCCCGACACCAGGCTCACATGCGTCACCAGCCATTCATTGGCACTCAGCGCCGCGAAATCCGGCCCCGGATCGGGCAGCACCGCCGGATTGAGCCAGCGGCATTCGAACACGTATGGCCGCCCGCCCGCCAGATGCAGCGTCTCCAGATAGCGCAGCGCCACGCCCTCCGGCAGCCCCATCCGCGCCGCAACCGGCACCGGCGCCGCCATCACCTGGTCACTCAGACTTCGAACCCGTGGACCAGCCCCCGCGCCTCCACATCCTGCCGGATCACCGGAATATCCAACCGCGCGCGGCGCACCGGCAGTTCCGCCACCCGGGTTCCGGCCCGCTTGCGCCGCTCCACCACGCCCGCCTCGGCAAGATCGCGCAACGCTCGGTTCACCGTCGCCCGCGCCACGCCGAACTCCACCGCCAGCGCCGCCTCACCGGGGATCAGCGCGCCTGGCAGCCAGTCCCGCGCCCGAATGCGGCGCAGCACCTCGGCGCGGATGCTCTCCCAGCCCTGCGCGCTCACAGCCGCGCCCTCAGCCCCTGCAGACAGCGACCATAGCGCGCCTCCACCGCCGCCCGCGCCCGGTGCCGGCCGCCCTGCACGATATGCCGCCCCGCCGACCACAGATCGCTGACCCCGCCCCCGCCCGCAAAAATCCACGCATCCAGCAGCGTATCACCACGCAGCCCCTGCAACCCGACGCTGCCGGTCTCCAGCGCCATCAGGTCCGCCCATCCCCCCACCGCAATCGCCCCCGCCTGCCGCCCCGCCGCCTGCGCGCCCCCCGCACAGACCGCGTCCAACAACACCCGGCCAGTAGAGCGCCCTGCATCCGCCAGAACCGCCCGTCCCCGCAGCTTAAGCCTTTGGGAATATTCCAACATCTGCAATTCACCGCGCAGCGTGATCTGTACATTGCTGTCAGACCCCACCCCGAATCGCCCGCCCGCCGCCTGCCATCCGGTCGCGTCAAAAATCCCGTCGCCCAGATTGGCCTCGGTGATCGGGCACAGCCCCGCCACCGCCCCGGTTTGCGCCAGCCCCGCCGTCTCCCCCGGGTCCATCTGCGTCACGTGGATCAGGCACCAGCGCGCATCCAGCGGCAGGTTTGCCAGCGCCCAGTCCACCGGTCGCGCCCCATAGGCCGCCTGCACCTCGGTCACTTCGGCCACCTGTTCGGCCAGATGCATGTGCACCGGCCCGTCCGGCACCAGCCCCGCAACCTGCGCCAACGACGCCCGGCTCACTGCGCGCAGCGAATGCGGTGCCACGCCCAGCCGGCCATCAGCCGCAAGGCCCCGGCTCGCCCGCGCCAGCAGCGCCTCGAACCGCCCCAGATCACAGCCGAACCGTAACTGCCCGCCCTGCAACGCCCGCCCGTCGCAGCCGCCCTGTTCATACAATACCGGCAGCAGGGTCAGGCCCAGCCCCGTGTCCGCCGCCGCCGCCACGATCCGCTGCGCCATCTCGGCCGGGTCGGCATAGGCCGCCCCGCCGGGGCGATGATGCAGATAGTGAAACTCGGCCACCCCGGCAAAGCCCGCCTCGGCCATCTCCACCATCGCCAGCGCAGCAATCGCCTCCACATCCTCCGGCGTCAGATGCTCGAGGAACCGGTACATCAGCGTCCGCCAGGTCCAGAAACTGTCCTGCCCGGCACTGCGCGCCTCGGTCAACCCGGCCATCGCGCGCTGAAAGCAGTGCGAATGCAGGTTCACCGGCGCAGGCAGCAGGCAATCATGCACCGCGCCGCTTGCAGGGGCGTTGACCGTGACCTCGGCAATCCGCCCGCCTTCGACCACGATCCGCACCTCCTTGGCCCAGCCCTGCGGCAGCAATGCGGATCGGGCGTGCAGGATCATCGGAGCCTCGCTTGACATGGGTCATTATGTATAGACATAATAGCCAAAGACGCAGACATAATGCAAGGTCCCGATGCCACTTTTGTTGACACACTCAACGCTGGCCACAATGCAGGGCGGCTATGGGCTGATCGCCGATGCAGCCCTTGCCATCGACGGCGACCGCATCGCATGGCTCGGGGCTCAATCAGATATTCCGTCAATTTATCAAGGCTTTCCGCAGCACAGCTGCGACGGCCGCCTCGTCACCCCCGGCCTGATCGACTGCCATACCCATGTGGTCTTCGCCGGCAATCGCGCCGCCGAATTCGAAATGCGGCTCACCGGCGCCAGCTATGAACAGATCGCCCGCGCCGGTGGCGGGATTCTGTCCACCGTCACCGCCACCCGCGCAGCCAGCGAAGACCAGCTTCTGGCCCAGGCCCTTGCCCGCGTCGATCAGATGATCGCCACCGGCACCACCACGATCGAGGTGAAATCCGGCTACGGTCTGACCATCGCTGACGAGCTAAAGCTGCTCCGCACCGCCCGCAAGATTGCGCAATTGCGCCGCGTCAGCGTGGTGACCACCCATCTTGCCGCCCATGCCATCCCGCCCGGAACCGACGCCGCCACCTATATCGCTGATGTCGCCATCCCGTCGTTGCACGCCGCCCACGCCGAGGGTCTGGTCGATCAGGTCGATGCGTTCTGTGTGAATATCGCCTTCCAACCCCATGATCTTGAACCGCTGTTCCAGACCGCCCGCAGCCTCGGCCTGCCGGTCAAGCTGCATGCCGAACAGCTCTCCGACCGCAAAGGCACGGTCTTTGCCGCCCGCCACGGCGCGCTCTCTGCCGATCATCTGGAATACCTCGCCCCCGATGGCATCGCCGCCATGGCCGCCGCAGGCACCGTCGCCGTGATCCTGCCCGGCGCCTTCTACACCCTGCGCGAAACCCAAAGCCCACCCATCGCCGCCCTGCGCGCGGCCCGCGTCCCGATGGCCGTCGCCACCGATTGCAACCCCGGCTCGTCGCCGATGACCTCGCTGCCGCTGGCGATGAACATGGCCTGCACCCTGTTCCGCCTCACCCCGGAGGAGGCGTTGCTGGGCACCACCACCCATGCCGCCCGCGCCCTTGGCCTGAACGACCGCGGCAGCCTCGCCCCCGGCCAACGCGCCGATCTTTGCCTCTGGGACGCCACCCATCCCGCCGAACTCAGCTACCGCATCGGCGCCACCGCGCTGCAATCCCGCATCCACGGAGGCACCTTTGACCGCTGAAATCCTGCGCCCCGGCCACACCAGCCTCGCACAGCTGGAGCGGATCTGGCGCGACAA